>JBJTSM010000807.1:0-2046 GCA_046076685.1 Planctomycetia bacterium
CGCAGCAGGTTCCGCAGCTTGCACTTGTAGAGCGCCTGCCCCTTGCCGGGCTTCACGAAGTTGCACTCGATCATGATGTAGGGGTCGCCGTCGATCTGGACCTTGAGCCCCTTCTTGAATTCGCTCGTGTTGTAGCCTGCCACTGCTGCCGTCGCTCCTGTGCGTGTGCTGCGTTTCCATCCCGGGCGAAGGGCCCGTATCGTATGCGGAGGCCGGCGCAACCGGCTTTCGACCGCCCTGAAACAAGCCGTCAAGCGTTGCCGCCGGCCCGTCACCTGTCAACCCGACACCGCGGCCCACCCGCCGGAGCCCTTCCCACCGTGCCCTCGCCCGACGCCACGACCGCAGCCCCGCCACCCGAAGGCCACGGGCCGTCCGGGCACGCCGTGCAGCCCGTGCCGCGCTGGCAGCGGGAACTGGCCGAGGCCGTCCGCGACCCCGACGAACTCTGCCGGCTGCTCGGGCTCGATCCCGCCCTCGCCACCGCCGCCCGCGTCGCCGCCGGCGACTTCCCGTTGCTCGTGCCGCGGGGATTCGTCGCACGGATGAGGCCTGGTGACCCGCACGACCCGCTCCTCCTGCAGGTGCTGCCGCGGCCCGCCGAACGCGAGCGGGTGGCCGGCTACTCCGCCGATCCCCTCGAGGAGCGGCGGGCCCTCGCCGCGCCGGGGCTCGTGCAGAAGTATGCCGGCCGGGCCCTCCTCCTCGCGACCGGGGCCTGCGCGATCAACTGCCGCTACTGTTTCCGGCGCGAGTTTCCCTATGCCGAGCATGGCGCGACGCAGGCGGGCGTCGAGGCGGCGTTGCGGGCCCTCGAGAGCGACGACACGATCCACGAGGCGATCCTTTCCGGCGGTGATCCGCTCCTGCTCGACGACGAGCGGCTCGCGCGGCTCGTGGCGCGGCTGGAGGCGCTGCCCCACGTCCACCGCCTGCGGATCCATTCCCGGCTGCCGATCGTGCTGCCCACGCGGGTGACCGACGCCCTCGCGGCGACGCTCGCCCGCACCCGGCTGACCTGCGTCGTGGTGGTGCATGCCAATCATCCCGCGGAACTCGACGCCGCGGTGGCCGCCGCCATCGACCGCCTGGCCGCCGCCCGGCCGCTCCTGCTCAATCAGGCGGTGCTCCTCAGGGGCGTAAACGACTCGGTGGCCGTGCTGCGGGAGCTTTCCGAGCGGCTCGTCGACCTGGGCATTCAGCCTTACTACCTCCACCTGCTCGACCGCGTGCGGGGCACGGCGGCGTTCGAGGTCGATGAGGCGACCGCGAAAGACCTGCACGACCGGCTGCGGGCGGTGCTGCCCGGCTACGCCGTGCCGCGGCTGGCCCGCGAGGTGCCGGGCGAGCCGGCGAAGGTCTGGCTGGGGTGACCCGCACCGTCCGGCGAGCGCCGGTCGGATTTCACCTTTCTCGGGGCGGAAGCGTAGACTTATCGCCCGCGAAGCCCGTGGAGCGTTGGAGAAACCCATGAAGATTCTGATCGGTGTGGATGGTTCGGCGTCGTCGCTCGATGCCGTGCGGATGGCCGGCCGACTCGTCGATCCCCACCGCGACCAGGTGGCGGTCTACTTCTCTCCCATGGAGCTCGAGAAGCGGCTTTTGGGACGCTCCCGCCGGATCATCGACGGCGCCGCGGCCGCACTCTTCGAGGAAGCCTGCTCGCTCCTGCCCCAGGGGTTCACGAAGCCGACGGAGATGATCGCCAGTTCGAAGTCGGCCGCGGTCGGGCTCCTGGAAACCGCCGCGGGCTGGCGTGCAGACCTGCTTGTCGTCGGCGCCCGCGGCCACGGTTCGATCGAACAATTTCTGCTCGGCAGCGTGTCGCGGGCGGTGGTGCACGGGGCGAGCCTGCCGGTGCTGGTCGTGCGGGGAACGCCTCCGGCCGACCGCGGCCTCAAGGCCCTCGTCTGCCACCATCCGGCCAGCGCCGCCGCCGTGGCCGCCACGGTCAACCGGCTGCACTGGCCTGCGAACACGGCCGGCGCCGTGATCGGCGTCGCCGAGTCGATGCTCGCCGGGCCGCTGCCGGCGTGGCTCGAGAAA
>JBJTSM010000808.1:0-4163 GCA_046076685.1 Planctomycetia bacterium
CGTCCCACGGCCCGGCGACCGCGGCGGCGAAGGCCGTGGCCAGGGCCGCCCCGTAGCCGCGGTTCACGGGATGATGGATCACCTCCACGTCGTTTCGCCGCGCGAGCACGTCGGCCGTGCCGTCGGTCGAGCCGTCGTCGCTGACGATCACCTCGAACCGCCCCTCGACGCCCTCCTGGGCCGCGATCGAGGCGAGCACGAGCGCGAGATGCCGCGGCTTCTGATACGTGTTGACGATCAAGGCGACGTCACGGGCGCAGCGGGCGACATCGGCGGTCGGCGCAGGTTCGGCGAAGCAGTTTGGTTTCATTTCGTTTCGACGGTTCTTCCCGGGACGTCCTGCTGATGCGTCCGGTCCGGTCGCCGCACCGCCCGGGCCACGACCGGCGCGAGCAGGTCTTCGAGCGCGGCGGCCGAGTCGCCCCCCGGCAGAATCTCGAGCGCGATCTCGAGCGCGACAAGCGGGATGTCGCCCAGCCGTTCGGCACGGACCTTGACCAGATCCTTGAGCGTGGTGACGAGCAGATCGGCCCGCAGTTCCGCGGCCCAGTCTCGCAGCGCATCCAGGTCGCCGGCCGTGTAGGCATGGTGATCGGGAAAGGCACGAAAGCCGATCAGGCCGGCATCGAGGTTCGCCAGCGACGTGCGGAACGCGGCTGGATTGCCGATGCCGGCGAAGGCGGCGATCCGCCCGGTTGCCAGCCGCTCGAGCGGCTGCGTGGTGGACGTGGCCGATCGCAGCCGCACGGGGCGATGGTTCGCCTCCACCCAGACCCGAGGCCGAGTGGCTCCGCAGGCCCGCTCGAGCCGCCGCCGAATCTCGGTTCGACGCTTCGGCTCGACCGCCGTCGCCCGCGTCAGCACCACGGCCTGCGCGCGGGTGAGCCCGGCGAGCGGCTCGCGCAACAGGCCGCGCGGGAAGAGGCGGCCGCCGCCCCACGGGTCGGTCGCGTCGACCGCCACGATGTCGAGGTCGCGGGCCAGCCGGCGGTGCTGGAAGCCGTCGTCGAGCAGGGCGACGTTCGCCCCGGCGGCCGCAGCCGTCCGCACGCCGGCAACCCGGTCACGGTCGGCGACGTGCGGCACTTTCGGCAGCAGGATGGCCAGTTCGGCAGCTTCGTCGCTCCGTTCGCCGTGGGCGGCACCGTAGCCACGGCTCACGATGGCCGGATCGAGCCCGTGCGCCGCGACCGTTCGGGCCAGCCACGCCACCAGCGGCGTCTTGCCGGTGCCGCCGAGCGTGAGGTTGCCCACGGAAATCACCGGCACGGGGGGGCGTGCGGCCGGCAGCAAACCATGGTCGTACGCGAGGTTCCGCCCGCGGACCGCCAGGCCATAAGGCACCGACAGGCCGGCCAGAACGAGCCGTGCCAGCGTCGGCCCCGGGCCCCGGTCCGTCCCATCCACCAGACGCTTGAAGGCCTCGGCGTCGGGGAGCAGGGACATGTGGGGTTCCTTTTCCGACCACGTGCGACACGGAACAGCAGGGCTGCAGGCCCGCCGATATAATGAACGATATGGCCACGGCTGCACACTCCACTCCCGAGCCGCTTGCCGTCCGCGGATGGAACGACGACGGCGAGGCCGATTCCAAATCGGAGCGTTACCTCGCCGGGCGGCTGGCCGCCGCCAGTGCCGATTTCAAAGGGGTCGCACTCACCACGTTTCTCTTGGGGGCCGGGGTGGCGGCTCTGCTCTGGGTGGCGGGCGGTGTGCTGCTCGAGCATTGGCTCGTGGTGGGCGGGCTGCCCCGCTGGGCACGGTGGACATGGCTGCTCGCCGGGCTGGCGATGCTCGCCGCCGCGGCGGGCCGTTGGATCCTGCCGCTCGTGCGGTACCGCGTGAACCTCGTCTACGCGGCCCGCGTGATCGAACGAGAGCACCCCGAACTTCACAACGACCTCGTCAACACCGTGCTTGTGAAGGCGCGTCCGGAGGGCAACGCCGCTCCGGTCGTGAGATCGCTCGAGCGGCGGGCTGCCAAGCGGCTCTCCGCCGTGCCGGCGGAGACGGTCATCGATCGCACGGCCGCCGTGCGGCTGGCGTATGCCCTGGCGGTGCTCGTGGGCCTGGCGTGTGTCTATTCGTTGGCGGCGCCCAAGAGCATGCTCGTCACCGCGGCCCGCTTGCTGGCACCCTGGTCGCGGATGGCGGCGCCGACGCGGGTGGGCATCGAGTCGCCGAAACTGCGGTGGCGGATGCCCGGTGAAGCGGCGGCCGCCGCCGGCCGGCCAGCCGACGCCGGTGGTGCGGAAGACTCCAGGAGCATCAGGGTCGATGCCGGCAGGGCCATGCTCGTGCGTGGCCGGCAGTTGGTGGTCAGCAGTGTGATCCACGGGCTGCGGCGAGACGAGCGGCCGACGATCCTGGTCACGCCGCTGCTCGACAGTGGGGCGATCGATCGGGCGGCGGTGCCGTGGCGGGCGGAGTTGACCCGGATGGCCGGCGACGGGGACGGTGCCCTCTACACGGCCGTGCTTCCCGACACGGCACGCGGCCTCGACCAGTCGATGACGTTCACGATCCAGGCCGGCGATGCGAGCAGCGAGCCGATTGGCGTGGCGTTGGTCGACTCGCCGAGCCTCCTGGTGCGCGAGGTTCGTTATGAGTTCCCTGCATACATGCATCGCGAGAATGAAACGGTGCCCTGGCAGGGTGACCTGCGGGGCGTGGAGGGAACCCGCGTCGTGCTCGTGGCCGAGAGCAACCAGCCGCTCGAGTCGGCCTGGATCGATTTCGGTTGCGACGGCAGCCGCGACCTGAAGCTCAAGGTGGGGGCGAGCGATCTGACGCGGGCGACCGGAGCCTTCGTGCTGCTCTTGAACGCCGAGCGGACGGCGGCCGAGCACTCCCGCTACCGGCTCGTTTTTCAGGCCAAGGGCGGGGCAACGGCCGGCCCCACGCCGCTCGAGACCGAGCAGCTCGAGCATCGCATCGAGGTGCTGGCCGACCTGGCTCCCGAGATCTCGATCGAGGAGCCGCGGGAGTCGCCGCTCCGCGTGCCGCCGGGAGCGCCGGTGGAGGTGCGGCTACGGGCGCTCGACCCCGATTTCGGTCTCGCCCGGGTGGCCATCGAGAGCAGGCTGGAGAATGGCGCCATTCGTCCGGAGATCGTGCTGCCCGGCAGCGAACGGACGGGCGCGTTCAGTGGGAAGCTGCAACTCGTCCCGGAGCGGCTCGGTGCCAAGCCGGGTGGCACGCTCGAATACCGCGGGGTGGCCGTCGACACGCGGCCCAATCCGCCCAACGTGACCTATACGCCGTGGAAGATGCTGCAGATCGACGCGTCAGCGCCGCCGCGGCAGCCTGAGCAGCCGCGGCCGCCATCCGGCGACCGTCGGCAGGACCGTCGAGACGGCGACTCCGGAGACAGTCGCGACGAAGGGCAGGGCGAGTCGGGTGACGGCGACGCGTCTGGCGAGCAGGGGCAGTCCCCCGATGCATCGCAGGATGGCCCTGATGAGTCTGAAGCGAGTGACGCCCAGGGCGAGCAGCAGAAGGGGAAGTCTGGCGGAACAGAAAAGCCCGACGGTTCGCAGCAGCAGGGCTCAGAGCAGCGTCCGCAGCGGCAGGAGCCGCAGCCGGGTGAGCGGCAGGGTGAACCCCAGCCGGGGCAACAGAATGGCGCCGCCAGTGGCAGCAACAAAGGTGGCGAACAGCCGCAGGCCGGCGGCAATGCGGCGCGGGGCGGTTCGCAGGGGCAGGGCGGTTCGCAGGGGCAGGGCGGAGAACCGGGCAAGACGAGCCCGTCCGGGCAAGGCCGAGGAGCCGAGGGGCGAAGTGGCGGCAACGGCCAGCGGGACGGGGAGCAGGCCGATGGCAAGCAAGGGCGCGGCGGAGAGCAGGCCGGCACGTCGGGCGAGTCGCGGCAGGCGGGGGGCGACCGGCAGATGGATGGCGGCGGGCAGGCCAAGTCCTCGGGCGGAAAGCGCGGCAAGGATGGCAAGCCAGAGAACGGTCGGGCCGATGGGCGACGCGGTGCCGAACAGCCGGCTCCGCGGGCTGCCGTGTCTGCCGACGGCACCAACGACGGCGAGGCGATGGAGCGGATTCTCGAACATCGCCGCCAGTCAGGAGGCGGCGAGGCCGCTCGCGACAAGACTGCCGGCGCCGATGCTGGCAGGTCTGGCGAGGCGGAGGCAGACAGGCGAGGCGACGAGCGC
>JBJTSM010000809.1:0-3988 GCA_046076685.1 Planctomycetia bacterium
AACTGGGCGTCGGGATAGTCCTGGAAGATCTGCTCGAGCAGGTCGTTGGCGGCGGTGTTGTCTTTCTTCTCGATGTGGTAGTCGACGAGCTTGCCGAGCGACTCGCCGGCGAACGGGCTCTCCGGATACCGCTCGGCGCAGAGCTTGTATTGCACGATCGCCTGCTCGGCGGCGCCGGGGTGCGGCAGCTTCTCGGTGGCCTGGGCGATCCGGTATTGCGCCTCGGGTTTGATCTGCGAGGCGGGCAGCGCGAGGATCCGCTGGTAGACGCGGATCGCCTCGTCGGGCAGCTTCTTCTCCTCCTTGATCTGGCCGATCTGGAGGAGCGCCCGATCCACGAACGGTGATTCGGGGTAGAGCCGGTTGAAGAGCTCGCAGGTCTGGATCGCCTGCTGGAAGTCGTCGGCCACGATGTGCAGCTCCCACTTCGTGCGGAAGGCCTCCTCGGTGAGCGAGCCGGGGAGGGAGCCCGACTGCCGAATGATCGGATCGATCCGCGTGAGCCCCTCGCCCACCTTCTCGACCGCCCCCTTCACGAGGCCCATCGCCTTGAAGATGCGGCCGAGTTCGAGGAAGGCGGCGCTCTCGACCAGGCTCTTCTTCGCCGCCACCACCGGATCGCCCACCTCGTATTGCACGGCCCGCGGCTTCGAGTCGATCTCGCTGGCCACGGTGGTGGTGGCTGTCACGGTGCGGGGCGACGTGCCCCCCACGTGGAGTTCGTCCACGAACGTGGCCACGATCTCGTCGCCCACGGCGGCCGTGAGCGCGGCGTCGGCCCGATCGACCGGCTGGTCCTCCACGAACGGCACGAGAGAAAATTGGCCGCCGAACCGGCCGGTGTGAACGGTGTCGCCGGCGGCCGAGGCGGGGGCCGACGCGGGAGTCTTGCCGGCGGCGCCGGCGGTCGCCTCGGCGGCCAGGGCCTTGAGCTCGGCGAGCGTGACCGTGATCTCGTCGCGGGTCCGCCACTGCTCTTCCTCGCTGCGGAGCATCCGTTCGATGTCCACGCCGGTGCTCGAGTTGCTCCGCACCTCGTCGGTCTCCTCCTCCTTGAAGCGGGACATCACGCGGACGGTCGCCGAGTCGGCCTTCGCGGAGACGTCGAGATCGGCCTCGGAGAGCAGCACGAAGACCGGCTGCCCGAGAAACGCCGCCACCGCCTGCGATTCGAAGTCGCCGCGGGTGAAGAGCAGCGACGCGGAGGAGACCACCTTCACCTCCCGCGTGCGGTCGACGTCTTTCTTGCCCTCGAGCGTGTTGTTGTCGACGTACGACGTGCGGATCGTGTCGCCGCCGATCACCTGAAGCACGTCGTCGCCGGGCTTCGCCTGGCCGAGTGCCGTGGCGATCGAGCCGATCGAGGCGTTTTCGTCGCCCGGCAGGGGCACGAGCGAGACGGTCTCGGAGTCGCCGCTGGCGGAGGTGACCTTCACCTTCACTTCCTGGCCGAGCTTGTCGAGCACGGGCAGGTCGGTGTCGTGGATCTTCACGTAGAAGCGCCGGCCCGCCTCGGCGTATTCCACGGCCCCGCTCTTGTCGTCGACGAACGTGCCCACGAGGCCGAGCGCCTCGATCGCCTTGTTCCAGTTGCCCTGGGCGAAGTGGCACATGCCGATGTAGTAGTAGGACTGGTTCGCCCAGATGGTGTTGGGAAAATCGTTGGTGATCCGCCGCAGGAGCGGGAAGGCCTGGGCGTATTGCCGGGTCTGGAAGAAGGCGATGCCCTGCAGATAGAGGCCTTCGAGGAAGAGCTCGCGGGTGTCGGCGTCCATCTCCACGCCGGGCTGTTCGAGGCCCTTCAGGTTGCGGAGGTAGCCGATCGCCTCCATCTGCTCGCTGCGCGAGAGGGCGTGCTTGCCGAGCGCGAGATAGGCCTTGAAGCGGATCGGGTCGTTCGGATACTGCTCGATGATCGTCTCGAGGATTTTCTGGCCGCGGTCGTGTTCGCCCGAGTCGAGCAGTTCCTGCCCCTTGCGCAGGAGCTGGAAGGCGGCATAGTTGCCGGCCTCTCCCTTCTTTCCACCCTCGGCTCCGCCCTCCGCCGCCTCGCCACGGGTCCGCCGGGGCCGCTGCGCCTCCGCCGCCTCGGGCAGCGCGAGCGTCGCCACGAGTGCGACCACTCCCGCGCGAATCATCGTCGTCATCACGTCATTCGTCTGCATCGACACCGCCTCCGATCGGGAGCCCCATTTCTTCGAGCCGCTGGTGCGCCTCGCTCGACTGGCCGCTCTTGGGGTATTTCTTGAGCACCCCGCGGAGCGACCGCACGTATTTGTCCTTGATGCCGGCGTCGCGGTAGAGATACGCGGTCCGCAGGGCCGCGTCCGGCGCGGAATCCTTGAAGAAGTTTTCCACCTCGCGGAGCTGCGCGACGGCGGGATCGAGCTTGCCGAGCCGGGCCAGGCACTCCGACGTCCAGAGCAGCGTCTGCGGCGGGCTGTCGGCCTGCTGGTAGGCCTTGATGGCGTCCTCGAACTTGCCCGACCACTGCAGCAGGTTGCCGCCGATCGAGAAGGCCTCCTTGGCATGGGTGGGCACCTTCTGCAGGTCGGCCGCCAGGGCGAGGCCCTCGGGAAAATCCTTCTCCGCGCGGACATGGCCATGCCAGGGCAGGCATCGCCAGTGGATGTAGCGGAGGGCATGCATCCGGCCCGCGTCGGCGTTCGTGAACGACTGGCAGGTCAGGAGGGCGAGGTCGCGGCTGCCCGGCAGCGGCCAGCGGTCGCGGAACCAGTTCAGCATGCCGAGCTTGGCGTCGTCGGGCATCTCGGCCATCCGCAGCTTCGCGAAGGCGGCCTTGGCCCGCTCGGGATCGCGGTTGGTCTCGGTGAGCGTGTAGACGAGGCTCTGGATGTCGGCGTTCGACATCTTCGCGAAGTCGAGCTTCTGGTAATACTCCTCGACCTTCTCCTTTTTCGAGGCGAAGGCGCTGATCCAGCGGACCACGCGGCCGAAGTCGCCCTCCTTCTGGCGGTCGGCGAACTGCTTGTCGAGCCGCTGGGCCCAGGCGGCGTCGTCGCGCTCGTAGGCGCGGATGTAGTTGGCCAGGTCGATCTGGAAGCTGTCGTCGGTCGGCATCTGCCCCTGCATCTTGCCGGCCCAGTAGCGGTAGTAGCCGTCGCGCTGGTCCTTCTGCAGGTCGGTGAACGTGTTGTTGGATGGATTGTTGATCGCCTCGCGGACCCGCAGCCAGTAGAGGCCGTCGGTGGCGGCGTCGGCTCCGGCGTCGCGCGGGCCGTGTTCGAAGGTCTTGGCGGCGACGTAAAACTCGCGGAGCTTCTCGGCGTCGGGCTTCGTGCGGATGTAGTAGGGCACCACCCTGCCGATGGCGCCGCGGGCGGCGTCGGGGCTCGAGGTGCGGAAGTTGATCGCCACCTGCTCGAACCGCTTGATCCCATCGTCGGCCTTGCCCTGCTTGATGAGGTTGTCGGCCAGGGCGTTGAGCGCGGCCGCCCCGAGCGGCTCCTTGGCGTAGTCGGCGTCGTCGGCCAGCGCGAGCCAGGCCTTCATCGCCTTCTCCACGTCGCCGTTTTCGGAATGGCACTGGCCGATCCGGAACTGGGCGGCGGCGGCATACTTCACGTCGTCGGGGAAGAAGTCGAGCACCTCCTGATAGACCTTGATCGCCTCGAACCGCTTCTGCAGTTCCTGGAGCGACCGGCCCTTCCGCAGGATCGCGTAGGGCGTGACCTTCGACTCGGGGAACTGGACGATGAAGGCGTCGTATTCGGCGAGCGCCCGGGGATAGTCCTTGGCCGCGAAGACCTTGTCGGCTTTGTCGAGCGTGACTCCCTCGAACGTGTCGAGCTTCGAACGCTCCTCCGGGGTGAGGCCGGTTTCTTGACCAACGGCGTGGCCGGCGGCCAGGCCGAGGGCAAGGGCTGCAGCAACGACGATCATCCTGGGCTGCCACATGGCGCAACGCGTCCTGGAAGGCTTGCGATCGGGGGGTGAAAAGCCGATGGGCGTTTGGCGGGGGGTCGGG
>JBJTSM010000810.1:0-2433 GCA_046076685.1 Planctomycetia bacterium
CGGGCTCCGTCCGCTTGGGATCGGCCGCCGGGTCGGTGCCGAGCTGGAGGTCGACGGTGTCGCCGCGGGCGTAGAGAAACTCGGGCGCGTCGGCCCCGTTCACCCACGGGCTCTCGTCCTGCACCTCCCAGCCGATGTAGAGCGTGGCGTCGTCGCGGGCCATGGCGACCCGCACGCGCGAGCCCGCCTGCTTCTCGAAGGCCGGCTTCTGAGCGGCATCGAGCCCCTTGAAGTCGGCGTCGAGATTGCCCGTGAAGGCCACCGTGGCCTTCTTGACCGGGTATTTCTTGTTGCCTTCAAGGGATTGCAGTTGCTTTTCGCGAAACGACTGGGCGAGTTTCACGTCGTCGCCGCCGATCGTCAGCTTCCCGCCCGAGAGTGCCTGGATCGTGTCGAGGCCCGTGACCTCCACGTTCCAGAGCGCCGTCTTGCCGGCCTGGATATAGACCTTGCCGTCGGCCCCTTGCCGCATCGACCCCCCAAAATCCTCGCCGCCAAGACCGGGCGGCACGTTGTCGAGCACGGCGCCCGGCACCGCCTGATCGGGCCACTGGATCTTGAAGCCATCCCCCTGGAAGAGCCGCGTCAGGTAGAAGCCCTCCTCGGTGAGCAGGTGCCACTCGCCGATGTTGCCGTTGACGCCCCAGATCCCGCCGGCCGGCGTGGGCAGTTGGGCGTTGCCGACGAGCCCGAACGCGCCGCGGATGAGGCCCACCTCCGGCGGCGGCGCCTGGTGGGAGCCGTGCACGCCCGAGAAGGTGCTCGGATATTTCCAGAGCGGCTTGCCGCTCGCCAGATCGAAACAGGTGAAGAACTTTTCATCCACCGCCACCAGCCGGCGGTTGTCGGGCGTGGAGAGCGCGCCTCCGCCAAAACCCGCGATCGTGCGGGCGCCGGCCACGTCGTACCGCGGTGCCCCGCACTTCGTGAACTCGGCCACCTTGAACTGCCGGCCGTTCGCGTAGAGCGTGAGGTCGCCGTTCATGTTGAGCGACCAGCCGAGGTAGCCGGCCATCGTGAGCGGCTCCGGAAACGTCGCCAGTTCGTCGGGCTGCTCCGCTCCGTCACCGTTGGCGTCGGCCCAGAAGAGGGTCTTCTTCTCCGTCGGCAGGGCCGTGATCGTGCCCCGCAGGGCGAATGTTCCGTCGCCGAGCCGCTCACGGATGGTCACCCGCCGGATCGGGTCGTGGTTTCCGAGCGTGGCCGTCACGAGATAGAGCATGCCGTTGCCGCCCTCGGCATAGATCGCCGCACTGGCCAGATGCGTGTCGAACGCGCCCAGGCATTCGTCGCGGCCGGTCTTCGGGTCGATCCGCCACTCGCAGCCCTCGCCGGCCATCACGTTGGGATCGCGCGGGTTGATCGCGCCGCCGCTCGCGCCATAGTGGGTGGGACCGAAAAATTCCTTGACAAACGCCCCCTCCTTCCGGTCCGCCCCCGCCCGGGCCTGCCACACGCTGAACCGCTTCGGCGTTTCGTTCGCCTCCGCCACCCAGAGTTTTCCCTGCTTGTCGACGACGAGGCCGGTGGGATTGAGCACGCCGTCTCGCACGAAGGGCCCGACCGCCGGACGGCCCCCCGCGCGGCCGATCGCACCGGCAGGCTTGCCCTCTGCCGAGAACACCTGCACCTGCTGCGTCTTGCCCTGCAGGCTCACGTAGAGCCGGCCCTCGTCGTCGGTGGTCACGCCGGCCGCCCCGTCGAGCCCCGTGAGCACCGGTCTGACGGTGCCCGACTGCGGGTTGACCGCGAGCACGGTGCGGCGATCCTGCACCACGTAGACGAGGTCGTCCTTCATGGCGCGGATGAAGCCCGGCTTCTCGATGTCGATCAGCTTCTGGACGGCCCCGGTCGCGGCGTCGAGCACCGCCAGGAAGCCCACCCGCACCGGCAGGATGTCGGCGGAGAGCGTCTTCTCGATGAACCGGCGGTTTGCGATCGCGAGGTCCGCGGGGGGCAGCTTCGCGGCGTCGGGCACGAGGGTTGTGTCGCCCAGCCAGCCGTTGAGCACGTTGACGATGTCGTCGCGGATGTCGGGCGTGTAGTAGTTGGGAGACTTGCAGAGCTCCTCGAAATCCAGATTCGGATTCTCCGTGAACGTCTTGATCTTCGTCTGGGAGTTGGCATTCAGCTTGGCAAGCAGCTTGCCGTAAAAGCCCTCCCCTGCCCCGAGCCGCAGGAGCAGGGCCTTCGTGTCGCGAACGTCCATGCGCCGGAAGTTCGGCGACCCGCAGCTGAGGAAGAGCCGGCCACCCCGGGCGTCCATTCCTTCGATGCGGTCGGGCATCGTCGGTCCGGCCTTGGCGTCGGTCTTCCAGATCGCGGCGACCGGCAGGTCGGGCGAGTCGGCGCCCTTCCAGGGGGAGTAGACGCCGGTCTTGGCGTCGAGCCGGTAGATCAGGCCGCCCCACTTGTTCACATAGACGACGCCTC
>JBJTSM010000811.1:0-6683 GCA_046076685.1 Planctomycetia bacterium
TGAAACGTACGGTGTGGATCCCGCCATCCCCCGGCTTGCGCCGGGGGCTTTTTGTGGTGTGCGCGGTCTGGGCCCTGCCGGTCTTCGCCGCGCCGGCGTATGACCGGGAAATCGCGCCGATCCTGCGGACTTATTGCTCCGGCTGCCACAACGACCGCGACGCGGAGTCCGATTTCTCGGTCGAGCGGTTCGCGACGCTGCGCAAGGGGGGCGCGGGCTCGGGCGATCCCGTCGTGCCGGGCGACGCGGCGGCCTCGATCCTCATCCAGCGGATCAAAAGTGCCGACTCCGACCACATGCCGCCCGACGACGAGCCCCAGGTGCCCGCGGCCGACCTGGCCACGCTCGAGGCCTGATCGCGGCCGGCGCGGCCGGCCCCGCCACCGACGCCTCGATCCTCGAGACGCTCGTCGTGCCGAAGCTGCCCCCGTCGCAGGGGCCGCGGCCCGTCACGTCGCTCGCCGTCAGCCCGGACGGCGGCCGGATCGCGGTGGCCCGCGGCCGCACGATCGAGATCGTCGCGGCCGGGGAGCTGGCGGCCCCGGCGCCCAAGCCGCTCCTCACGATCAACGACCTGCCCGGCCCGATCGCCGCCGTCCACTACTCCCGCGACGGCTCGCGGCTCGTCGTCGCGGGCGGCATCACCGGCCTCCGCGGCGTGGCGGAGATCCGCGATGCGGCGACGGGCAGGCTGCTCCGGTCGTTCGCCGGCCACCGCGACATCGTCTACGACGCGGAACTGTCGCCCGATGAAGCCACGCTCGCGACGGCGGGCTACGACCGCTCGATCAGGCTCTGGAACGTGGCCGACGGGTCGCTCCGCAGGTCGATCGACGTCCACAACGGCGCCATCTACGACCTCGCCTGGCATCCCACCGGAAAACTGTTCGGCTCGGCGAGCGCCGACGAGACGGTGAAGCTCTGGCGGGCGGCCGACGGCGTGCGGCTCGACACCTTGAGCCAGCCGCAGGGCGAGGTGACGAGCGTCGCCTTCACGCCCGACGGCAGGCACGTGATCGCGGCCGGCCGCGACAAGCGGATCCATCTCTGGAAGCTCGCGTCGCTCGACGCCCCGGCGATCAATCTCTCGGTGCACTCGCGGTTTGCCCACGAGACGCCGGTCGTGGCGATCGCCCTCTCGGCCGACGGCCGCCGGCTGCTCACGACCGCCGAAGACCGCTCGCTGAAATGCTGGAGCGTGCCCGACCTCGTCCTCGAGCAGGATTTTCCGCGGCAGGCCGACCTCATGGCGGCGGTCGTGCCCACGGTCGACGGCCGGTTCCTGGCCGGCCGCATGGACGGCTCGCTCGCCGCGATCGACATGGCCGGCATGAAGGCCGCCGGTGCCGGAGACGCCGCCGCGGCGACATCGCGCGCGACGCCGCCCGCCGCGAGCACGAGCCCCGCTGCCGCGACCACGCTCTCCGAGGCGGAGCCCAACGACACCGCCGCCGCGGCCCAGCCCGTCACCGCGGCCGTGTCGCTCTCCGGCTCGATCCGGTCGGCCGGCGACGTCGACTGTTTCCGCTTCCCGGGCCGGGCCGGCGTGCCGCTCGTACTCGAAGTGATCGCTGCCTCCGGCACGCCGAAGTCGAAGCTCGATTCGAAGATCGAGGTGCTCGACCGCGCTGGCAAGCCCGTGGAGCAGGTGGTGCTCCAGGCGGTCCGCGATTCGTGGTTCACGTTTCGCGGCAAGAACTCCACCCAAACCGGCGACTTCCGCGTGCAGAACTGGGAGGAGATGGCGCTCGATCAGTATCTCTACGCAAACGGCGAGGTGGTGCGGCTCTGGATGGCTCCCCGGGGCGCCGATTCGGGCTTCGATGTCTATCCCGGATCCGGCACCCGCCACACCTTCTTCCACACGTCCGCGATCACGCATGCCCTGGGTGAACCGGCGTGGATCGTCCAGCCCCTGCCCCTCGGAGCGACGCCCATTCCCAACGGCCTGCCCGTCTTCCGGCTGCCGTGTGAAAACGACGACGATTCCTCGCGGCGGCTCGGCACCGACTCCCAACTGATCTTCAACCCACCCGCCGACGGCGAGTATGTGGCGAGGGTGAGCGACGTCCGCGGCTTCGGGGAGCCGAGCGACTTCCACTACACGCTCGGCATCCGGCAGCCGAACCCGTCGTTCACGGTGGCCGTCGAGGGCAAGGATCCGAAGGTGAGCCCCGGCGGCGGCCGGGAGCTCACGTTCAAGGCGACGCGTATCGAGGGCTACGACGGGCCGGTGCGGATCGAGATCGACAACCTTCCCCCCGGCTTCACGTTTCACGGCCCGATCGAGATCGAGTCGGGACAGCAGACCGCGCGGGGAGTCCTCTCCGCGGCGGCGGATGCGTCGGCCCCCGATGAGGCGGCCGACAAGGCCGTCAAGGTGCGGGCGGTGGCCACGATCAGCGGCCGCGAGGTGGTGCAGGATCTCGGCACGCTCGGCGACATGCAGCTCGGCGACGCGCCGAAGGTCACGATCGAAATCCTCGCGGGCGGCGATCCGGCCGTCGTGCGGCAGGTGCCGGGCGAGCCGCTCGAGTTCACGATCCGACCGGGGCAGACGCTCTCGGCCGGGGTCAAGGCGGGCCGCCAGGGCTTCGACGGCCGGATCGATTTCGGTACGGCAGACGCGGGCCGCAACCTGCCCCATGGGGTCTACGTGGACAACATCGGCCTCAACGGCCTGCTGATCGAGGAGGGTCGGCACGAGCGGGAATTCTTCATCACCGCGGCGCCGAAGGCGCCACCCGGCCGGCGTCTCTTCCACCTCCGTACCGCAGCCGACGGCGGCCAGACCTCGCCGCCGGCGGTGCTCAACGTCCTGCCGGCCGAGTGACACCGCGGCGGCCCCTGCGGCCGCCGCTCCTGCCCTCGGCTTGGTGGCCGCGACGTCTTCTGATATATTTCTGAGGCTTCCCATCCCCACGGACGCCCTCGCATGCCGCTCCCGCTCGCCGCCCTCCTGCAGCTCTCCCGCTGGAACACGCCCACGATCAGCAACGGCTGGGAGCAGATCACCTCCCACGATGCCGCCGCCGAGGGCTTCAACCTCGAGGAGACCCGCGACTTCATGCCGCAGATGGGGCCGATGGCCGGCTACGCGGTGACGGTCGTGATCGAGCCCTCGTCGCCCGCCCACAAGGCGAATGCATCCGCCTGGGACGACTACCGCCGCTACGTGGCGGGCGTCGCCGGGCCGAAGATCGTGGTCGTGCAAGACCTCGACAAGCCGCGGACGATCGGCTCGTTCTGGGGCGAGGTGAATGCCAACATCCACCGGGCCCTGGGCTGCGTGGGCACGATCACCGACGGCGCGATCCGCGACGTGGACGAGATGACGGCGGCCGGATTCAAGGCGATCGCCCGTCGGCTCTGCGTGAGCCATGCGCACGTGATGCCCGTAAGGTGGGGCGTGCCGGTGACGGTGTTTGGCCGCGAGGTGCGGCCCGGCCAGCTCGTCCACGCCGACAAGCACGGCTTCCTCGCGATCCCGCCGGAGGACGAGGAGCGGCTGCTGGCGGCCGCCGCGTTCATGGATGCCAACGAATGTCGCACGGTGATCGAGGCGGCCCGGGGCACGAGCGGCATGCCGGCCGAGGCGATCCTCGCCGGGATCAACGCCGCAGCGAAACGGTTTCGCGAGGCCGCCGAGCGGGAGTTCCGCCGGTCCGGCGAGTGGTAGACGCGGCCGCAGGGCCGGAGGAGATCCGCCGATGAACAGGCATTCCCTGAAACCGCTTCTCTGCCTCGCGGCATCGGTGCTCGCGGCGATCGCGGCCGCCGCGGAGCCGGTCGCGGAGGTAGCCCGGCCGCTCGCCGAGGCCCGGTTCGTCGTGCCGCCGGAGACGTTCGTCGCGCACACTCCCCAGCGCGAGTTCATCGGCCCCGGCACGATCGTGCTCGAAAACGGTGACATCCTCATGGCCGCGCCCTGGGGCCGGCCGCCGGCGAATTTCGAGCAGCTCGCGGCGACCTTCCCCGTGCCCCCGCTCTACCGCAGCACCGACGGCGGCCGCACGTGGGCGACGGCGGGCCGCTTCAAGATGGAGTGGCCGCTCAAGGGAATGGTGAGCGATCAGGGGATCAGCTTTCTGCGGCTGAAGGATGGGCGGCTGGCCGCGATTCTGCCGCGGCACGTGCTGGGGCTGCACGGCGGCGGCGTGCCCGCGATCTCGTTTTCGCACGACGACGGGGCGACCTGGTCGGCGGCGAAGATGCTCGTCGAGCCCGACGACGCCTACTTCGTGATGAACGACCGGCTGATCCAACTGAAGTCGGGCCGGCTGCTCCTGCCCGTCGCGCGGAAGGTGGGGAAGCACGAGGGCGACCAGGACGAGTCGCTCGCGATGCTCTCCGACGACGGCGGCGAATCGTGGCGGCTGTCGCGGGGCCGCGCAAGGCTGGCGACGGCCCGTGGCATGCAGGAGCCCTGCGCGGTGGAACTCGCGGACGGCCGCGTGCGGCTGCTCGCGCGGACCGGCGCGGGCTTCATCCATACGTCGCTCTCGGCCGACGGTGGCGAGACCTGGTCAACGCCCGAGCCGACGACGCTCGAATCCCCCTGCTCCGCGCTCACGCTCCGCCGTGCGCCCGACGGCCGGCTCGTCTGCCTCTACAACCACGTGAAGCCGCTCAAGGAAGGGGCGTTTTTTCCACGCACGCCGCTCGTCTACGCGACGTCGTCCGACGACGGGGCGACCTGGTCGGCACCGACCGTGATCGATGCGTCGGGCCTGGAAAAACGCGACCGGCAAAACATCTACGCCTCCCCCTGCTTCACCCGCGAAGGGATGGTGGTGATCTGGTCCACGCACGCGGCCGATCCCAAGGGATCCTTCGGCGGCGCGGGCCCGGAGGGTTGGAAGCTCGGCGGCGGCAAACGCGCGATCATCGCGTTTTGAACAGGCCCGCGGATTCCGCATGCCGCGAAGCCCGTAAGGCAATCGGCAGCGCTCCCCCTTGCTTACAAGCCCGTGGCGCGAGCCGAGGGAATGCGGGTTGCCGCAACGAGGTGGGGCGCGGATTCCCTTTGCTTGCGCAGCGGGCTTCCAGACAGGGGGCGATGCATCCCGCAGTGCGACAACAGTTTTCAATGCTTTGACCGACCGGTGGCAAAATGCTACCATTGCAGCATGAGTCAGCCGGTGAAGCTCAGCGATGATCTGGTTCTCGAGGCGCGGACGGTCGGCGCCGTGGCCAGGCGATCCATTGCCGGTCAGGTTGAGTTTTGGGCGCGGCTCGGCAAATCGATCGAGCCTGTGCTTCGCGGCGACCGGGCCTTGGCGTTGCAGCAGTCCGGAGTGGCGCGTTCGCTCGCCGAGAGCATCGAGTCTGTCGATACGGACGCAGGCCGCGACCGCGTGCGCACGTATCTCGACTCCCGTCCGTTCCCGCATTTCGAGCCCTGCCCCGAAGAAGCGGGAATGCTGGTGAGGATCGACGCAGACGGCACACGTACTCGCGGGCGATTCGTCAACCGCGTGTTCGTCGAGGCCCAGTGAAGGGACGCATGGACTGGCGCTCCCTTCTCGACACGCGGCCCATCGTGGTGGCGATTGCCGGATCGAACGGGGCGGGGAAATCGACGTTTTTCCACGCCCATCTCGCCGGCGTGGGGCTGCGGTTCATCAACGCCGACGATCTGGCAGCGGAGATGAGGCTGGATGCGTACGAAGCGGCCGGGCTTGCCGCGGCCTTACGAGCGAGCCTGCTCGAGCAGGCAGAGAGCTTCGTGTTCGCGACCGTTCTCTCCGATCCCGTCGGCGCGAAGGTAGCCGAACTGGAGCAGGCCGACCGGCGGGGCATTCATGTCGTCATGATGTTCATTCGCATCGATTCGCCCGACACGTCGAGGCAGCGGGTCGCCATGCGGGTCTTGCAGGGCGGACACGACGTGCCGGACGAGAAGCTCGAAGCCCGATTCAAGCGCACGCTCGCCAACCTGGAGCGGGCGATCAAGACGCTGCCGCTGGTGATCGTCTTTGACAACACCGACCTCGCCCGCCCCTTTCGGCTCGAGGCTGTGTATCAAGGCGGTGAGAAGATCGGGTGACTGAAGAACGCCACTGTATGCCGAGCAGCCCGTGGCGGTCTTCCGAGGGAATGCGGGTGATTACTTTCCAGCGATGGCCGCGAACCACGTGGCGGCGATCTTGTCCATGCCGGCCCGGTTGGGGTGCACGCCGTCGGGGAGGAGGTCGGCGGGCGTGGGCACCGTGCCGCCCGCGAGGATGCGCGCGTTGCCGAAGCCGGCGAGGCCGTGATGGTGCGGATCAAAGGCCGGATCGACCACGCCGTCGCGGCCGTAGGCCAGGAAGTCGAGTTCGCCGACGAAATCGAAGGCGATGCCCGCGGCCCGCAGTTTGTCTTGCAGTCCCTTCCGCCAGCCGCCGCCGTCAGGATGCGGTAGTCCCATGGCCTGGCCGTTCTGCGTGGCAAGATACGAACCCCGTGTGATGCTGTCGCCTACGGGGAGAATGCGGAGCGGCGGACGGCCGGCCACCGCCGCCGGCTCGGCCGCCGTCAGGCTCCCGGGCAGCGCGAAGAAGAACGCTGCAACCACGCAGCCGATCAGGCTTCGACTCACCGACTGCCGCCTGTGCGAACAGCGGCGGAAACGGCTAATCAGTCTGATCGTGGTATGTGCCAACAAAAGAGCTGCGTCGGTTTGTCCGTATGGCCGCAGG
>JBJTSM010000812.1:0-7108 GCA_046076685.1 Planctomycetia bacterium
CCGAAGCGCGAGCGCCGGGATCGCGAGCCGATGGATGCGCGATCCCCCGGCTTGCGCCGGGGGCTTTTATTGGGGGATTCCAATACAAGCCCGAAGCGCGAGCGCCGGGATCGGTCTACCCGCCGCAATAGTCGATGGCGCGGGCGATCTCGCTCTTGAGATCCTTGCGGGCCACGATGCGGTCGATGAACCCGTGCTCGAGCAGGAATTCGCTCGTCTGAAAACCCTTCGGCAGCTCCACGCGGATCGTGGCCTTGATCGTCCGCGGCCCCGCAAAACCGATCAGGGCCCGCGGCTCCGCGAAGCAAAGGTCGCCGAGCGAGGCGAAGCTCGCCGCCACGCCGCCCATCGTCGGATTGGTGAGCACCGAGATGAAGAGCCCGCCGGCCTGCGAATGCCGGGCCAGCGCCGCCGACACCTTCGCCATCTGCATCAGCGACAGGATGCCCTCGTGCATGCGGGCGCCGCCGCCGGAGGCGCTGATGATGATGAGCGGGAGCTTGCCCGCCGTGGCCCGCTCGACGAGCCGGGCCAGCCGCTCGCCCACCACGCTGCCCATGCTGCCCATGATGAACGAGGAGTCGGTGATGCCGCAGGCCACGCGGCGGGCCCGGATCATGCCGGTGCCGGTGATCACCGCGTCCCGCATGCCGGTCCGCTTCTGCTCCGACACGATCCGCTCGGCGTAGGCCTTCTTGTCGCGGAAGCCGAGCGGGTCGGTCGGCCGCAGGTTGGCGTCACACTCCTCGAAGGTGCCCGCGTCGAGCAGTTGCTCGATCCGCTGCTGCGCCGAGACGTACCAGTGGAAGCCGCACTGCGGGCAGACGTTCTGCATCTCCTCCGCTTCCTTGCGGTAGATCGTCGCCCCGCAGCCGTCGCACTTCTGCCAGAGCCCCTCGGGCACGCCCCGCTTGGCCCGCGGGGCCTTGGCGGCCGGCGGCTTCAACGCGGTCGGGGCGACGGCAGGCTCGGCCTTCGCGCCGGCCGGGATTCCGGTGGCGACGGCGGCGGCAGTCTGCTCGGGGCTCGATCGGGAAGGGCGGCGGCGGTCCATGCGTGTGTGTCTGCGTATTTCAAACCAGCTCGTGCGGAAAACCGGCGGCCGGGCCGCCAAAGACCAGCATTCTAGCCCATGGCCCGCCCGCGCGGCTGCGCCGGAAATCGTCGGCATTCACCGGGCAAATCGGCCTGCCGCTGGCTCCGGCGCGGGCCGCCCGCGAAATCAAATCGGGGTCGGCTGGCGGCGGCCGCTCGGCCGCTTGCCCGCCCATTGCGTCGCCACCGGAATTTCCGCGAGCGGCTCGCCATGCGGATCGCGGGCCCAGAGATCCCCCATCGATTCGCCGGCCACGAGCCAGCGGACGATGCGGTCGATCGGCTCGGGCACGACGAGCGCCACGCGGCCTTCGCCGTGCCGCCGGAAGAGTCTTTCGATCGCGGCCTCGACCCGCTCGCAGGCCTCCTCCAGCAGCTCGCCCTCGGGGGGCGCGACCGCCCACGGGTTGTCCTGCCACTGCCGGTAGAGCCGCGGCTGCTTCCGGCGGATCTCCTCCACGAGCATCCCCTGCCACAGGCCCTGGTGAAGGTTCTGCAGATCGGCGACGCCGCGTGGCTTGAGTCCGAGCGCCTGGCCGATGATCCGGCCTGTCTCCACGGCACAGCCTTCCTTCGCGGTGTAGAGCGCGACGACGGGCTGGCCCGTCAGCAACGCGGCCGCATGTTCCGCCTCGGCGATCCCGGCGGCACAGAGTGGGATGTCGACGGCACCGCGAATGCGGCCCTGCTGTTCGTAGTCGGTCGCCCCGGCACGGATCACGATCAAGGAGTCGGGCGTCAAGTGAAGGTGGGCTCCAGGAGGACAGAATTCTCCGCGGCGAAGCTGCCGCCGGAGAAACAGGGTCGCGAAGAGTGCCTCGTCATGCGGCGCTCCTGGCGAGTTGTTCGAGTTCGGCGATCGCGTGGGCATAGTCCAGCGATCGGATCACGGCGCTGCCGGCCACGATCAATTCGGCGCCGGCCGCGGCCACGGGGCCGATGGTGTCGGTGGAGATGCCGCCATCGACGCCCAGGCGGAAGGAGCCGCCCCGCTGCGCCCGCAGGGCGGAGAGGTGGGCGAGCTTCTCGAGCGCCACCGGGTTGAACCGCTGGCCGCCGAATCCCGGCTCCACGCTCATCACGAGCACGCCGTCGCAGACATCCAGAAAGGGCTCGGCCCGCTCCACGGGCGTGCCGGGGCTGATGGCCAGATGGGCCCGGGGGCCGAGCGCCGAGATGGTTTCGAGGGTCCGCCGCGGGTCGGAAAGCCCCTCCAGATGCACTGTCAGGATGTCGGCCCCCGCCTTCGCATAGGCTTCAAGGCAGGATTCCGGCTCCTCCACCATCAGGTGGACCTCCAGCGGTCCCTTCGCGGCCCGCCGCACCGCCTCGACCACGACCAATCCGTAGGTGAGCTGCGGCACGAACCGGCCGTCCATCACGTCGAGGTGCAGGGCCGCCGCACCGGCCGATTCCAGCCGTTCCACCTCGCGGGCGAGGTGGCCGAAGTCGCAGAGCAGCAGGGCGGGCAGCACCACGGGACCGCGTGCCTCGAGCGTGGCCGACAACTGTTCGAAGGCCTGTCCTGCCGAAGGATTCACGGGTGTGCGACGGGGAGTTGGTTCGCCCGGGCGACCATGCCCGCAAGCGAAGGCCGCATTGTAGCACGGGCGGCGCTCGAGAGCCCGATTTCGGTCGCGATCGTCTCCCGGCCGCGCACTCCAGACCCTTCCGCAACTGCTTTCCGTACAATCACTTGGAGACAGGAGCCACGCCATGGAAACCGCGACGGAAGCCACGCTGGACGGGGTGCTTCCCAGCCGGCTGTCCCCGGCCGACCGGGAGCAGATCGAGCGGCGCACCCAGGAGATCGGCCGCAGCCTGCTGGCGGCGTCGCTGGCGGCCGAGCCGACGCCCGTGTCGCCCGAATGGTGGGTGCAGCAGGCGGCCGAGTGGGCGACCCAGGACGATGACCTGAAGGTGCGGCTCTTCCGGCTCGTCGACTGCATGCCGATGCTCGACGACCCGGCCGCGCTCGACCGGCACCTCCGCGAATACATCGACGACGAGGTGATCGAGCGGCTGCCGCCGTCGCTGCGGATGGCCCTGCAGGCGTCGCGGAGCGCGTTCCTCAAGCCCCTCGCCACCCGGGCGATCCGGGCCGCCGTGCTCGCCCAGGCCGGCCGGTTCATCGCCGGCGCGAATCCCGCGGAGGCGGCGCGGGCGGCCCTCGCCCAGCGCCGACACCACCGCGGCTTCACGCTCGACCTGCTCGGCGAGGCGGTCACGAGCGACGCCGAGGCCGACGCCTACGCCGCGGCCTACGGCCGGCTGCTCGCCGAACTGCCCCGCCTCGCCGCCACGTGGCCCGCCGATCCGCTCGTCGACGACGGCCCCGATGGGCCGCTGCCGCGGGTGAACGTGTCGCTGAAACTCTCCGCGCTCGACAGCCAGTTCGACGCCGTCGATCCCCGCGGCACCGCCGACCGCGTGCTTGCACGGCTGCGGCCGCTCTGGCGGCTGGCCCGCGCGCATGCCGCGCAGGTGCATATCGACATGGAGAGCCACGCCACGAAGGACCTCACGCTCGCCATCTTCCGGCAGATCGCGATGGAGGAGGAGTTTCGCGACTGGCCGCACTGCGGCGTGGTCGTGCAGTGCTACCTCCGCGAATCGCTTCGCGACCTCGAGTCGCTCGCCGCCTGGGCCCGCGACCGCGGCACGCCGGTCTGGATCCGGCTCGTGAAGGGCGCCTACTGGGACTACGAGACGGTGCACGCCGAGGCCGCGGGCTGGCCCGTGCCGGTCTGGCGGGAGAAATGGCAAACCGACGCCTGCTACGAGGCGGCGACGACGTTTCTGATGGAGCACGCCGGCCTGCTGCGGCCGGCACTCGGCAGCCACAACCTCCGGTCGCTGGCCCACGGCATGGCCGTGGCCGAGCATCTCGGCCTCGATCGACGCGGCGTCGAGATGCAGATGCTGCATGGCATGGGCGATCCCGAGAAGGAGGCGGTGACGGCCGCCGGATGGCGGCTGCGGATCTACATGCCCTACGGCGAACTCGTGCCGGGCATGGCGTATCTCGTCCGCCGGCTGCTCGAAAATTCTTCCAACGATTCCTTCCTGCGCGCCGGCTTCGTGAAGCACGTGCCGCCTGCCACGCTGCTGGCACCGCCTACACCACAGCCAGCGCCGCCCGCACCACAGCCGGCGCCGCCCGCCGACGACGCCGCCAGCGGTTTTCGCAACGAACCACTCACCGACTTCGCGGTGGAGGCCTCGCGGCGAGCGCTGCAGGAGTCGATCGACCGGGCGGCTGCCGGGTTTGCGGCGGGGCCGGTCAGCGTGCCGATCGTGATCGACGGCCGGCGCGTCGATGCCGCCGACCGGTTCCCGCGCCACGATCCGTCGGAGCACACGCGACTGCTCGCGGAGGTGTCGGCGGCCACTCCCGCGGATGCCGACCACGCGGTGCGGGTCGCCCGCGGCGCGGCCGCGTCGTGGCAGACGCTCGGCTGGGAGCGCCGGGCCGAGATCCTGGTCAGGGCGGCCGACATCATCCGGCGGCGCCGGTTCGAACTTGCGGCACTCGAGACCTTCGAGGTGGGCAAGCCGTGGCGGGAGGCCGATGCCGACGTCGCCGAGGCGATCGACTTCTGCCGGTACTACGCCCGCGAGGCTCTGCGACTGGGGACGCCGGCCCGCGTGGACGTGCCCGGCGAGGAGAATACGACCGCCTGGCTGCCCCGAGGCGTGACGGTGGTGATCGCCCCCTGGAATTTTCCCCTGGCGATCCTCGCGGGCATGACGACGGCGGCGCTCGTCACCGGCAACACGGTGGTGATGAAGCCGGCCGAGCAGTCGTCGCTCGTGGCGCTGCGGCTGCACGAGATCCTCCTCGAGGCGGGGGTGCCGCCCGCGGCGCTCGCTTTCCTGCCGGGCCGGGGCGAGGAGGTGGGGCCGACGCTCGTCACGCATCCCGACACGGCGGTCGTGGCCTTCACCGGGTCGCGGGCGGTGGGGCTCGCGATCAACGCACAGGCCGCGGCGGCGGCCGGCGGCCGGATGGTGAAGCGGGTGATCGCCGAGATGGGGGGCAAGAACGCGATCATCGTCGACGACGACGCCGATCTCGACGAGGCGGTGGTGGCGGTCGTGCAGAGCGCGTTCGGCTTCCAAGGACAGAAATGCTCGGCCTGCTCCCGCGTGGTCGTGCTCGATCGGGTGCACGACGCCTTCGTGGGCCGGCTCGCCGAGGCGGTGAAGAGCCTGCGGGTGGGGCCGGCCGCGGAGCCGGGCTCCCGTCTGGGGCCGCTGGTCGATGTGGAGGCGCGGGACCGCGTGCTCGGATGCATCGCGGAGGGGCGGCGGACGGCCCGCGAAGTGGCCGCCGTGGAGGTCGTGCCGCTGGCCGACCGCGGCTGGTTCGTGGGGCCGCGTGTCTTCGCCGGCGTCGATCCCGCCGGGAAGCTGGGGCAGGATGAGATCTTTGGCCCGGTGCTCGCGGTGTTTCGGGCCCGCGACTTCGACCACGCGATCGAACTGGCCAACGGCACGCCCTACGCGCTCACGGCCGGCGTGTTTTCCCGCAGCCCGGCCCATCTCGAGCGGGCGGCAGCCGAACTGCAGGCGGGCAACGTCTATCTGAACCGCGGGCTCACCGGGGCGCTCGTCTGCCGGCAGCCCTTCGGCGGCTACCGCCTCTCAGGGATCGGCAGCAAGGCCGGCGGCCCCGACTATCTGCAGCAGTTCCTCGTGCCCCGCACGGTCACGGAAAACACGCTGCGGCGCGGATTCACGCCGCCGCGGCGGGGCGGATGACGAGCCGGCGGCCGGCGGGACGACCAGCCCGGAATGCCGCAGGTTTCCCGGGGAATTTCGGACGCTCATGAAACGCTCGCAATTCCCGGTACATTTTTTCTCTGGCTCCCTCCGTCCACTCCCCCCACAAAGGAATGTGTCGATGTTGACGCGGCTCTTCAGGTCGGCGGCCTTGGTGATTGCTGGATGCCTGGTGCTGCCCGCGCTGGCCTGCCTGGATGCGGGCCTGATGGTGCGGCCCGCCCTGGCACTCGACCAGGAAATCGATCCGGCGCTCAAGCCCTACGCGAAGGTGTCGGGGGAGGTGGCGGGCTCGCTCAAGTGCGTGGGCTCCGACACGATGAACAACCTCGTCGCCCTCTGGGCGGAGGGCTTCAAGAAGTTTTATCCGAGCGTGCAGGAGGGGATCGAGGGCAAGGGCTCCGCGTCGGCGCCGCCGGCGCTCACCGAGGGAACCTGCACCTTCGCCCCGATGAGCCGCGACTGGAAGCCGTCGGAGATCGACACGTTCAAGGAAAAGCACGGCTACGCCCCGACCGTGCTGCCGGTGGCGATCGACATGCTCGCCGTGTTCGTCCACAAGGACAACCCGCTCAAGAGCCTCTCGCTGCAGGAGATCGACGCGATCTTCTCGAAGAACCGCGCCGGCGGCGGCAAGAACGAGATCCGCACCTGGGGCGACCTCGGCCTCGAGGGCGAGTGGAAGGACAAGCCGATCAGCCTCTACGGCCGCAACGCCACGAGCGGCACCTACGGCTATTTCAAGGAGCACGCCCTCTTCAAGGGCGACTTCAAGCCGACCGTCAAGGAGCAGCCCGGCAGCTCCGCGGTGGTGCAGGCCGTGGCCAGCGACAAGTTCGGCATCGGCTACAGCGGCATCGGCTACGCCACCGCCGACGTGCGGGCCCTGCCGCTGGCGGCGAAGCCGGGAGCGACGGCGGTGCCCACGGAGCCCAAGAACGCCTATTCCGGCGACTATCCGCTCTCGCGGTTCCTCTACCTGAGCGTCAATCACAAGCCCGGTGCCTCGATCGATCCCTTGCGGGCCGAGTTCATCCGCTACGTCTACAGCGGCACCGGCCAGGGCGACGTGCGGAAGGACGGCTATCTGCCGATCACCGGACCGATCGCGAAGCGGGCGCTCAAGAGCGTCGGCCTCGAGACGCCGTAGGCGGCTGCACAACAAGCCGTCCAAGGCCTCTCCAGCAGCGGAGCGTGAGCGATGAGCCCGGGTCAGCAGCCGCAGTCC
>JBJTSM010000813.1:0-2135 GCA_046076685.1 Planctomycetia bacterium
CTTCATCCGCACCATTTCGTTCGGGTCTTGCATCGCGCCCTTGCAGATCGCGGTGGCGGACACGGTGTCGAACGAAGCCGCGGTCTCGAGGATCTTGCACCGCACGCGTGGATCATGCTCGTCGAGCATCATTCGGACCAGCTCCTGGGTGAACTCCGTCTGGCCCTGCGACGACGCGGACTTCGCGGCCTTGCTGCGCTCCGTAAGTTTCTTGATCCGCGTGTCGGCCGTGTACCCGTATTTTTCCTGATCGCGGGAGGCCTTCTCCATCCGCTTCCACGGACTCCAACTGGCGCAGCCGGTGAGCACCACGGCCGCGAGCAGGCCGAGGCATGCCGCACCGAATGGTGTCGATCCGTGGAACCGTGGCGCGGAGGCGGTCATGAAGCGTCACTGCCTGACAGGGAAAGGGCGCCCGGTGGCGAGCCGGAAAAGCGGCCGGGAAACCGGGGACGGACGGTATCGCTCAGAAGCGGCAGGGGCCAGACCACTTGCGTCCCGGTTTTTTCGGTCGCGAGCCTCGCCGGACCGGCCGTCTTTCCCAATTCCGCGCCAAACTCGCCTTTCCCCAAGCCGCCAGGCCGTGGATAAACGCGCAAGCGGTCGGATGCGTTCCCGGAGCAGACCAGGATGCCCAGCCTCGCCAGACAGATGACAGCCGTCGCAACGATCATCGCATGGTCGGCCGTCGGGCTTCTCCATGCCGAGCCGGGAACGGATCGCGAACCGAAAGATCCGCAGCCTTCCCGGGACGGCACACGCCGCATGGAGCGGGTCGAGGTGCGGGCCAAGGGTGGCGGCCTCCGGCATGTCGAGGGCGCCGTGATCGTCGAGGCAGCCGACGGTGGACTGCTGCTCGAACGATCTGACGAGCGGCTGGAACTGGTGCAGCCCGGCGGCATCGTCGGGCGGACGCCGGTGCCCCACCCCGAGGTTGAAACGCCGCGGGAACTCGGCAGGCGGATTCTCGGTGAACTGCCCCCCGGCTTCGACCTGCTCGTGACGCGACACTACTGCGTCTGCTTCGACACGTCGCGAGCCTACGCGCAGTGGTGTGCCGCGCTCTTTGAGCGGCTCCACGACGCCTTCGCGAACTTCTGGCGGCAGGCCGGGCTCGAGATGTCGCCGGCGCCGCGGCCGCTGCTGGTCGTGATCTTCGCCGACCGGCAGCGGTACGAGGCCTTCGCGGCGAGAGATCTGGGCAACGCCGCAAACCGCGTCGTCGGCTACTACAACCTCCTGACCAACCGCGTCACCACGTTCGACCTCACCGGCAGCGCCGGGCTCGCCCGCCCCGCGGGGCAGGCGGCCGCGGGTGCGGGCCTCGAAATCCTCGCCAGCCCGGAGGCATCGGGCATGGTCGCCACCCTCGTCCACGAGGCCACCCACCAGATGGCGTTCAACGGCGGCCTGCACCAGCGACTCGCCCCCGTGCCGCTCTGGCTCAGCGAAGGCATCGCGACCTACTTCGAAACCCCCGACCTCGCGAGCACTCGAGGCTGGAAGGGGATCGGCAACGTGAACACGTCGCGACTGGAACGGTTTCTGGCGTGCCACCGGGCGGGGACGCTCGAGCAGATCGTGCTGGGGGACGAGCCGTTCCGCAGCCCGGACGAGGCCCTCGACGCCTATTCCCGCGCCTGGGCGCTCACGTTTTTTCTGATCCAGACCCGGAAGACCGCCTTCGTCGCCTACCTGCGGACGATTGCGGACAAGGAACCGCTCGCCGACGACTCTCCCGAGGAACGACTCCAGGATTTCACGACCGCCTTCGGCACGACGCCCGCGGCCCTTGAAGAGCAGGTGCTCAAGCACATGGCCCGGCTGCGGCGGGGTTTGCCCGGCGGCTGAAGCAGCCCCTACACTCCCGGGCTGAACCCCCTCCGTAGCCCGAACGCCCAACAGCCCGAACGCCCAACGCACAGGAGACCCGTGACATGTCCCCGCAGCCTCCGGCAGTCGTTCCCGCGCCCGTTCACCCGACCGCCCCCCTGCCCGACACGCTCCGCGGAATCATCCCCCGGGGAACGACGCGTCGATCGTTCCTGGGCGGCGCGTTGGCCGTCTCGTGCGGAACCTCCGGGAGGCTGCCGGCCGGAGGGCTGTTCGCCGGCGGCGAGCAGCGGCTCCGGGTG
>JBJTSM010000814.1:0-2219 GCA_046076685.1 Planctomycetia bacterium
TTCTACGTGGTCAGCGACGGCTCGGCGATCCCGTGGCGGGTCCGTGCCCGGTCGAGCTCGTTCTCGAATCTCGCCGTGACCCACGAACTCTGCCGCGGCTGCCTGATTGCCGACGTGCCGGCCATCGTCGGAAGCCTCGACATCGTGATGGGCGAGATCGATCGGTAGCGACCGCCGGCTCCCTGACGCGCGGCGCCTGGCCGCGTGTTTTTCTCCTTTTTTCGCCGTGGCACTTGTGGATCGGGGCGACTTGGTGCAAACTTCGTGCGATTTTTCACGAAGTGCGGTTCCGACCGGGAAATGGCCCGTTTGGAGGCCTGTGTCTCGTTCCACCACCCTGGCCTCGAATTGACGTCCGATGGCTGATTTACTCATCAACAGGCTTATCAACGCGGTCAACGCGGCGATCGGTGCGGTGGGGACGTTCCTGAACCTGTCCGAAGGGCTGGTTCACAGGTTTTTTCTCCCGTATCCCCCGGATTGGCTGGCGTGGTCGATCACGGCGCTCGTGACGGCCGCCCTGATCCTCAACGTGATCGCCGGAGGGGCGCTGGTGTTCATCTGGGCCGAGCGGAAGATCGCCGCGCGGATTCAGGACCGCCTGGGGCCGACACGGACCGGCGGCCGATTCGGCTGGCTCCAGTCGCTGGCGGACGGAATCAAGCTCCTCGCCAAGGAAGATCTCATGCCCGAGGGCGCGGACGGCATGCTCTTCCGGCTCGCCCCGTATGTCAGCTTCTGCGCGTCGTTCTGCGCGTTCATCGCCCTCCCCTTCGCCTTTGATTTCGTCGGGCAGAGGCTGAACGTCGGCGTGTTTTTCGTGGTGGCGGTGCTCGGGCTGGAGGTGTTCGGCGTGATCCTCGCGGGCTACGCATCGGCTTCGAAGTGGTCTCTGTTCGGCGCCATGCGGGAAGCCGCCCAGGTGGTGAGCTACGAGGTGCCGCTCGGCATGTGCGTGGTCGTACCGGTGATGCTGGCGGGCAGCATGGACCTCGTGACCATCGCGGAGAAGCAGGCCGGTTGGTTTACGAATTGGTACCTGTTCCATGATCCGTTCACGTTCGTCATCTTCTGGGTCTACGTCACCTGTGCCGTGGCGAGCGTCAACCGTGCCCCGTTCGACCTGGCCGAGGCGGAAAGTGAACTCGTGGCCGGCTTCCACACGGAGTACTCCGGGCTCCGTTGGAGCTTCTTCTTCATGGCGGAATACGGTTCGATGTTTCTCGTGAGCGCCCTGGCGGCCGTCCTCTACCTCGGGGGGTGGAACGGCCCGATTCCGTTGGCCTCGCTCGCCGGGCTCAGCGAGGGCACGGGCGACACCGCGCACTACCTCGTGCGGCTGCTTGGCTGCGGCAACCTGCTCATCAAGGCCACGCTCGGCGTGCTGCTCATGATGTGGGTGCGGTGGACCCTGCCGCGTCTGCGCATCGACCAGGTGATGACCACCTGCCTCAAGTACTGCACGCCGATCGCGGCCGCCATGTTCGCGGGTGCCATGCTCTGGCAGTTGGCCTTCCCCGGTGGCGTGGTGCGCGGGCTTTCCCGCCCCGCCGGCGAGATTCGCGAGGGGTGGCTCGAGGGGCCGGGCGGCCTTTCCCGGGGGCTCGGCCGGGACGTTCCAAAGGCGACCGCCGCCGCGTCTGCCGATGCGGTCGGGCCGGCGTTGGTTGACGCCCGGGGCGTCGTGGAGGTGTCGCGATGATGTCGGCCGTTCTCGCCTCCTGCATGCCACTGGCTGCCGTCAACTGGCACTCGGTCATGTTCATCCTGTTCGCCGCGCTGGCCTGTGCCTGTGCGGTGGCCGTCGTGCTGGCCGACAATGTCGTGCGAATGGCCTTCTATCTGGTGCTCTCGCTCGGGGCCACGGCCGGCCTGTTTTTTCTGGCTGGCGCCGAGTTCGTGGGCGCGATGCAACTGATGATCTACGTGGGGGGCACGCTCGTGCTGCTTGTCTTCGGCGTGATGCTGACGGCCCAGGCCCCGTTCGTCGCCATCAAGTCCTCGCCGGCGGACCGGGTGCTGGCCGGCATGGTGGGGGCGGCGCTCCTCGCGGTGCTCCTGCAGGCCGCGTTCCGCGTAGAGTCGTGGCGGCGGCCGGCCGTCGCGGATCCGGGATCGCCCTCGGCGACGCCGATCGGCATGGCCCTGCTCGGCGTGCGGGTCGATGCCCCTGCGGCGGGTGTGCCGGCGGCGGCCGTCCGCAGCGGCTACCTGCTGCC
>JBJTSM010000815.1:0-3884 GCA_046076685.1 Planctomycetia bacterium
CGGCGATTCTGAGTAGTCGTAAAGCAACCCGCGTATAATTCCGCCGTGCGAAAGGAGGGCTCATGCCCATCAAGATGCGGTCGGTGTTCGACACGGGGATCGGCCTCGGGCCCGATGGGCGGCCGCCGGTGAACACGGAGCGGAGCGTCACGGCGCTCTCGATCGGGCAGTACCTGATCCGCCGCCTGTCCGACTACGGCATTCGCCACGTCTTCGGCCTGCCGGGTGACTACGTGCTGTCGTTCTACAGCATGCTCGAGCGCAGCCCGCTCGACCTCGTGAACTGCACCCGCGAGGACTGTGCCGGCTTCGCGGCCGACGCCTACGCGCGTGTCAACGGCATGGGCGCCGTCTGCGTCACCTACGGCGTCGGCGGCCTGAGCCTCGCCAACTCGATCGCGGGCGCCTACGCCGAGAAGAGCCCCGTGGTGCTCATCTCGGGCGCCCCGGGGCACGGCGAACGGGTGAACGATCCCCTGCTGCACCACCGCGTCCGCGAGTGGCGGACGCAGCTCGACGTGTTCGAGAAGATCTGCGCCGCCAGCCGGGAGATCGCCGACCCGGCCACGGCGTTCCGCGACATCGACTTCCTCCTCGACACGGCCCACCGGCAGAAGCGGCCGGTCTACCTCGAACTGCCCCGTGACATCGTGGGCGTCGTGCCCGACCAGATCCGGCCCTACGCACACGCCGAGCCGAAGAGCGATCCCGATGCGCTGGCCGAGGCGGTCAAGGAAGCCCTGGCCAGGATCGCGGCCGCCCAGCGGCCCGTGATCATCGCCGGTATCGAGCTGCACCGCTTCGGGCTGCAGGCCGAGGCCCTCGCGCTCGCCGAGGTGGCGGGCATCCCGATCGCCGCCACCATGCTCGCCAAGAGCGTGATCAGCGAGGTCCATCCGCTCTACATCGGGCTCTACGAAGGCGCGATGGGCCGCCGCGACGTGACCGAGTTCGTGGAGGAGAGCGACTGCCTCATCCTCTTGGGCACGATCCTCACCGACATCGACCTCGGCATCTTCACCGCGAAGCTCGACGCCGGCAACAGCATCCTGGCCGCCAGCGAGAGCCTGCGGATCAGTCACCACCATTTCCATCACGTGCTCCTCGGCGATTTCCTGCGGGCGCTCGTCGCGGCGAGGCCGCGCGGCATGCAGCGGCCGTTGCCGCCGGGGCCGGCCGCCGCCCGCGAGCCCTTCGTGCTGCGGCCCGACGAACCGATCACCACGCGGCGGCTCGTGCGGCGGCTCGACGAGTCGCTCGACGACCGCACGATCGTGATCGCCGAAGTGGGCGACGCGCTCTTCGCGTCGAGTGAGCTGGTGATCCGGGGGCAGACGGAATACATCGCCCCGGCGTATTACACGTCGATGGGCTTCGCCGTGCCGGCGGCGCTCGGCGCCCAGATGGCCCGGCCCGACCTGCGGGTGGTGGCGCTGGTCGGCGACGGTGCCTTCCAGATGACCGGCATGGAACTCTCGACGATCGTGCGACGCGGCCTGCCGGTGACGGTGATCGTGCTCGACAACAAGGGCTACGGCACGGAGCGGCTGCTGCTCGAGGGCGGTTTCAACGACATCAACCCCTGGCAGTACCAGCTGCTGCCGCAGGTGCTCGGCGGCGGCACGGGCTGGGAGGTGCGGACGGAGGGGGAGTTCGACGCGGCCATCGCGCACGCGCTGGCCGACACCACGGCCATGAACATCATCCGCGTGCACATCGGGCTCGAGGACCGCAGCACCACGCTCGACCGCCTCGCCGCGGGGCTCGCGAAGAAGGTCCGGCGGTGACCGGAAACGCCCCGTGATCCTCTGGCCATGCCGCAGCCGTCGCCTGGCGATCACACCCGCGGTTTCTCGCCGGCGGGAGTTGACGCGAGCGGCGCCCCCCGGGCTCCACGCACCCGGTGGATGACCACGGGCTCGTCCTTGCCCTTGGCCGCGATGGGCGGCAGCGTCTCGAACACGAACGCCGTCGGCGAGGCCCTCCCCCGCGTCACGTCACCGACGAGGATCTCGCCCGGCCCCGCGGCCGAGCAGATGCGGCTGGCCACGTTGGTCGTGTCGCCGATCACGGCGTACTGGATGTAGCGGTCCGTTCCGATGTAGCCGGCCGCCACCGGGCCCGAGGCGATGCCCATATGCGTGCTGACCGGGGGGCAGCCCGCGGCGCCCCGTAGCTCGTTGAACCGCTCCATGGCCGCCTGCATCTCGATCGCCGCCAGCAACGCACGGTCGGCGTCGTCGGGCCGGCTGACCGGCGCCCCCCAGACCGCGAGCAGCGCGTCGCCGACGAACTTCTCGAGCGTGCCGCCGTGGCGAAAGACGATCTCGACCATCCGGGGAAAATAGTCGTTGAGCAGATCCACGACCTCTTGGGGCCGCAGGTGGGACGACAGCGACGTGAACCCGCTGATGTCGCTGAACAGCACCGTCACCTGGCACTCCGACGCGCGGATGGCGATTTCGGGGTCGGTCGAGATCTGCGCGGCGATCTCCGGCGAGAAGAAGCGGCTGAGTCGCTCGTTCGCCACCGCCTCGCCGGTCATGGCGAGCATGGTCGAGACGATATGCCACGTCACGAGCGTGACCGCGACGATCAACTGCGTGGCCAAGACCACCGCGCGGAGGCTCATCGGCCACATCGGTCCGCAGAGCGACACGGTGGAGTACGTGGCGATGGAAAGGAGTCCGGCCACCAGCACGGCCAGCCGGCTGTACGTCAGCCCGGCCAGCACGATCGTGAGCAGATAGCCGCCGATCGGCACGAGCAGCCCGAACTGCGGTCGCGGGCTCGACCACTCGGCCCAGCAGAGGCTCGTCATCAGCGCGATCCGCATCATCACGATGAGATATTTTCGCAGCGGAAAGGCACGGGGTTCGGAGCGCAGAAAAAACAGCAGGCAGGCATGGCAGGCGAGGATGCCGGCCGTGGCCCCCCGCACCTGCACCGGAATCTGGAATTCCTCGCGGTGGGAGCCGATGCCGGTGGCCGCGAGGCCGCTCCAGACGAGTTCCAACGCGAGCATGGCGGCCGTGATCCCGACGACGCCCCAGCAGGCGATCTGCTCGTTGGCCGTCTCGCGCGCCGCGCGTCGGCGTTCGAAATCGGTGGCTGCGGGCCGGGGCGAGTGTGGTGGCGACGACATCTGGTCGGGTTTCACGCGGGAGCGACGGGATGCGCAGTGTACCGCCGCGTGGGATTGCCGGTGGTGGCGATGGCATCCGCGGGCGGAGCGAATCGACGGCCCCGTGTCCGTCTCGGCTCATTCTCTCAGGCCGGGCACGCCGACGGCTTTGCCGTAGGCGGCGAGAAGCTCCGCCGGCGTCGCGTTGAACGATTCCTGCAGGCTCTCCTCGACCGTCATCCCCTCCTTGATGCCGCGGACGAAGGCCGCGAACTTTTTCCGATCCCGGGCGACCATGAATTTCACGAGGCCCGACGCGATGCCGTACTGCACGGCTTCGATGTGATGATCGGGGCCGGTTGCCAGGAAGTTCTCCCCGACGCCGCCGCCCGCCCGCATGAACTCGACGGCCCGCGCCGCCTTCATCGGCACCTGCCGGCAGTTCGGCACGACCTGCGTGCCCACCCATTCGGCGATCCCCTCGTTGAGCCAGTTCGGCAGGTGGGCGGGAGACATCCAGCGGTGGTTGAAGCCGTGGCTCGTCTCGTGGACGAGCAGGTGGGCGAAGGCGGGGGCGTCGGGGCCGCGATGGCAGACCATCACCACCCGGCCGTCGCTCCGCTGGTGGCACAGGCCGTGCGCGCCCCGGGGATCGACCTTCATGAACCGCGGTTCGAAGGCGGCGAAGTCGTCCTCCTTCAGGAAGGCGATCACGAGGCACTTTCCCCTCCAGACCGGCTCGCCCCGCGGGATGCCGTAG
>JBJTSM010000816.1:0-5994 GCA_046076685.1 Planctomycetia bacterium
CGGTGATCGACCGTCTGGCCGGCGCGAAGGACGCGTTCGCGGCCCGGGGCATCCCGCTTGAATCGCTCGTGACGATCCGCGACCTCGGCCTCGAGCCGGAGTGAGAACGATCCCCCGGCTTGCGCCGGGGGCTTGTATGGGAACCGCTCCCATAAAAGCCCCGAGCGCAAGCGACTGGATGGTGCACCGAACGACCCGCCGATCCCCCGGCTTGCGCCGGGGGCTTGTATGGGCGAACGATCCCCCGGCTTGCGCCGGGGGCTTGTATGCGGAACCGCTCCCATAGAAGCCCCGAGCGCAAGCGACGGGATGGTGCACCGAATGACCCGCCGATCCCCCGGCTTGCGCCGGGGGCTTGTATGGGAACCGCTCCCATAAAAGCACCGAGCGCAAGCGACGGGATGGTGCACCGAATGACCCGCCGATCCCCCGGCTCGCGCCGGGGGCTTGTATGGGAATACAAGCCCGGAGCGCAAGCGATGGGATCTGTCGAATCACCATCGACTCGAGCGTCCCGAGGCCCGCCTATTTGCATCGCCCCGCCCGGGCGGCGTAGGCTGACTGCATGAAGCGTTTCGGCTGCATGCCGCGGCGGTTGTTCGCGAGTCTGGCGACGGCGGGCCTGCTCTGCGCCGGCCCCACGGCCGTGGTCCGCGCCGGCGGGCAACCCGCCGCCGAGGAGATCGACGCGCTCATCGCCGGCCTCGGCGCCGATGACTACGCCGAGCGGGAGGCGGCCGCGGCGAAGCTCAACGCGCTGGGGGCGGCCGCGGTCGATCCGCTGCTGGCCGCCGCGGAATTGAGCGACGACCTGGAGATCGCGCTGCGGGCACGGTGGCTCGTCGACACGATTCCCCTCGAAACCGAACGCGACCCGCCCGAGGTCGCGAAGCTGCTCGACAAGTACAAGCGGCAGGGATTCGCGGAGCGGGTGCAGGTGTTGCACCGGCTGCTGCGGGTGGACGACGACGGCGGCATCGAGCCCCTCGCGCGGATCGTGCGGCTCGACCGGTCGGCGGTCGGATCCCGCGTGGCGGCGGCGCTCCTGGCCCGCGAATGGCAGCCCGACGACCCGGCCTGGGCCGGCATGCGCGACCGCATCGCCGCCGGGCTCGGCGGCAGCGTGCGGCCCGCGGCGTCATTCCTCCGCTCCGTGGTCTCGTTCTCGTCCGCCGCCGATGAGGCCGCGCGCAGCCAGGCCCTGCTCGAGGCCGGCGACGCGCTTACCCAGCTCACCGAGATGGTGCCGCGCGCCGCCGGGGCTTCGCACGACGACACCACCTCCGAGACGGTCGGCGAGATGACGCTGCGGATCTTCAATCGCTGCCGGCTCCAGATGCTCATCACCGCCGGCAACCGTGAAGAAGCTCTGGCCGAGGCGCGGCGGCTGCTGCGGGAGTCGGTCGATCCACAGAAAGACGCCGCCTCCGCCGGCGAGGCGGTGGCCGACACGCTGATCTGGCTCGTCGAGCGGGGGCTGCCCGAAGCGGTCGACCTGCTCGCGGCCGATCGGCCCGAACTGATCCACGACGATGCGGTGGTGGGCTATGCGGCGGCGCTGGCCGAGCGAGCCCGCCACCGGGATGGGGATGCCGACAGGCTCGCCGCGGCCGCCTTCGCCAAGCCCGCCGGCACGAACGCAGAGTTCATCGACCGGCTCCAGACGGCCATGATGCTGGTGCGGTGGGGCGCGGCCGACTGGGCCGCCCGCGAATACACGCTGCTCGTCGAGGACCCGCGGACGCCCGCGCCGCAGTACACCATCGGGTCGATCATGTTCTCGGAGTTCCTCCACGACCAGGAGCGGGACGACGAAGCCGCCGTCTGCCTGCGTCGGCTGCTGGAGGGCCGCGACGACAAGGGCGGCGTCCAGCGCAAGGGCGACGGTGGGGAGCAGCTGCTGCAGCAGTTCGGCCGCGACCCGCGGTCGACCCGCTCACGCATGCACTACTTCGAGTCGTGTGCGGCCGCCGCAAAGGGCGATGCCGAGGCCCGGCGCCGGGCGATCGAGGCGTCGGTGCGTGCCTATGCGCGGGATGTCGACGCGCTCATCGGGCTCTACACGCTGCCCGACAACACGCCCGCCCAGAAGGCCGATGCGGTGGCGCGGATCCGGCGGGCGCTCGAGCAGATCGAAAACGAGATCAAGGGGTCGCCCGAGGAGACCAACAACTACAACGAGTATGCCTGGCTCGTGGCCAACACCGAGGGGGACGTCCGCAAGGCGACCCGCTACTCGAAGTTCTCGCTCGTGAAGAGTTTCGACAGCTCGAGCTACCTCGACACGCTGGCCCACTGCCATGCGGCGGCGGGCAACAAGGCCGCGGCGGTGCGGACCCAGTCGCTCGCCCTGCGACACGAGCCGCACAACCGCACGATCCGCAAGAACCTCGCCCGCTTCGAGGGGATGTAGGCCGCCCGCCCGATGCACACCCACCAGGTTCCGCTGCCCGACGCGCACCTCGCCGTGCACACCCGCGGCGGCGGGATCCCGCTGCTCCTGCTGCACGCCTTCCCGCTCGACCATCGCATGTGGGCGGCGCAGGAGCCGCTGGCCGATCATCTCCGGCTGATCATCCCCGACCAGCGCGGCTTCGGCGGCAGCCGTGCCGCCGGCGGCCCCGCGAGCATCGGCCAGTTGGCCGACGACGCGATCGCCCTGCTCGACGCCCTCCACGTCGACGAGCCGGCGGTGGTCTGCGGCTGTTCGATGGGCGGCTACGTGGCCCAGCAGATCGCCGTGCGGCATCCCGCGCGGGTGCGGGCGCTCGTACTCGTCGACACGAAGCTCGAGGCCGACACGCCCGAGGCGCGGGCCGCGCGGGCCGACCTGGCCGAGAAGGTGCAGCGGCTCGGCCAGGAGATCGTGGCGGCGGCGATGGTGCCCCGGCTGCTGGCGCAGGTGACGCCGGCCGAAGCCATGCCGCACCGCGCCGAGGTCGCCGCCCTGCTCACGAGCATGATCCTCGCGCAGCCGGTGGGCACGATCGTCGCGGCGCTGCAGGCGCTGGCAGACCGGCCCGACATGACCGCGGCGATGCAGGAGGTTCACGTGCCCACGCTCCTGGTGGTGGGCGAGCAGGACGTGATCACGCCGCCCGACTGCCTCGCCCGGGCCGAGGCGATCATCCCCGAGAGTCGGCTCCTGATCGTGCCGCACGCCGGCCACATGCCGCCGCTCGAGACACCGGCCGTGTTCAACGCCGCCCTGCTCGAGTTTCTCGGCCTGGCCATTCGCTAAGGCGGTGGCGGGCCGCCGCGTCCACGCGGCGGGGGTGGGCCCGGAGGCCGGGGAAAGTCGTCGCGTCTGAACTCGGGCGGTGGCCGGCGGCGATTCTCCCACTCGCGGTCGAACGGCGGCCGGCGGTTGTCGCGGCCATCCCGCCAGGCGTCGATCCGGGCCCCGAGCCGCGTCGCGCGGTCGAGCCACTCGAGCCGATCGTCCGCGGGCAGGTCGATCAGGTCGCGCCGGTCGGCCGGATTGCGGAGCTGCACCCACAGGTGCCAGGTTCGCGCCGCCTCGAGCAGTTGCTCTCGACCGGGGTCGGCCAGGGCCCGTCCCACGGCCACAAGGTCGCTGCGGTCGGCCCCGGAGAGCCGCACAAACGCTTCCGCCGACCGCTCGAGCTGCCGCCGCTCCGCGTCGGGCATCTCGAGCACCTGCTCCCGCCGTCGGGCGAGCGTCTCCCGATCGGCCGCCGTGTCGCCGGCGGCCCGCAGCGATTGGATCGCGGCGTCGAAGTCCCGCGCATCCGCGCGCATGTCTTCCGGCGACTGCACGGGCGGTCGCCGTGGCGGCGGATAGCCGGCCTTGGCCACGGCCTCGAGAAACGCCACCGAGCCGGCCTCGCGGAGCAGGTCGAGGTGCTGCACGGCCGGCAGGCTGGCGAGGATGGCGGCGTCGGGGTGCGGCGCGGTGGCCCGGCCGGCGGCGATGCCCACGGCGAGGCTGCCGAGCACGATGGCGACGCCGGGGAGCCAGCGCTTCACGACCGGCCAGACCGGGTCGCGGGCGGCTGCATTGCGGCGGGCGGCGCTGCTCCGCATGGCGCCGGATGTTCCGCCCGCCGATACGGCCGCCATCTCGATCGTGGTGGCCATGCTGTCGGGCGAGCCGGCCGCGGCGGGGAGCACGTCGAGCAGGTCCCAGACGTCGGCGAGCGCCTGCGATGGATCGCTCGACTCGCCATGCCCCGCATCCGGTGGCGTGGGCGTCATGGCCGCTCTCCCTGCATGTAGGGCGCGATCGCCTCACGCAGCTGGTCACGGGCCCGGAACAGGAGCGACTTCACGGCGGGCACCGTCAGATCCATGGCCGCCGCGATCTCCTCGTAGGAGCACTGTTCGAACTTGGCGAGCAGCACGGCCATCCGCTGCCGCTCGTTGAGCGTGCCGAGGGCCCGCTGCACGACGGCCTGGAGTTCCGTGCGGTCGGCGAGCCGGGTGGGCAAGAGGCCGCTGGCGGCGACGGCGATCTGTTCGAGGCCGATGGCGTTCGACGACGCCGACACGTTCGCGGGCACGCCGTGCTCGCGGCGGCGATACGACCGCTGCTTCAAGTCGCTGGCCACGTTGTTGGCGATCGTGTGGACCCAGGTGGTGAATTTGGCCGTGGGCTGGTAGCGGTCGCGGGCCCGGTAGACCCGCAGAAACACCTCCTGCGCGAGATCTTCGGCGGTGGCATGGTCGCCGGTGAGGTGCAGGAAGAGGGTGACGAGCCGCCCCTGCCAGAGGCCCACGAGCTGCTCGAAGGCGGCTGCATCGCCGTCGCGGACGCGGAGCATCAGGTCCGTCGAAGGATCGTCGACAGCCGTCTGGCCGACCATGGAAACCCTCCCGCATCCTCCCGGGACACGCCCGGGAGGATGGATGGAAATGGAGCGGAGGAGGATCGAACTCCCAACCTCGGCATTGCGAACGCCGCGCTCTCCCAGTTGAGCTACCGCCCCGTCGTGGAGACATCCCGAAGCGATGTCCCGGCGAGGGAACCCCGCGGATTTCCGCGGGAATCATGATCGTATGGCACGCGGGCGGGGCTGTCCAGCCGCCGAAAAACAGGGGGCATCCGGCGGGGCAGCCGAGGCGCTACAATCAGTTCACTCGCCCGCAGTCCAGCCGCCCGATCCTCCCGCCCCGCCGTCTCGTTCCCGTCGCATCACGCGGTCACCCATGCACGTTCCCCCGATCGTCGTCCGCGGTGCGCGGGAGCACAACCTGCGCGACGTCACGGTCGGCCTGCCCCGCGGCCGGCTCGTCTGTCTCACCGGGGTGAGCGGCTCGGGCAAGTCGAGCCTGGCCTTCGACACGCTCTATGCCGAGGGGCAGCGGCGCTACGTGGAGAGCCTCTCCACGTTCGCCCGGCAGTTCCTCGGGCAACTGCCCCGGCCCGACGTCGACAGCGTCACGGGCCTCTCCCCGTCGATCTCGATCGCGCAGAAGTCGGCGGGCCACAACCCGCGGTCGACCGTCGCCACGATGACGGAGATCCACGATTTCCTCCGCGTCCTCTACGCCCGCGTCGGCACGGCCCACTGCCCGCAGTGCGACAGCGTGCTCGAGGCGCAGCCCCGCGACCAGATCGTGGAGCGGATCATCGCCGCCCGCCGCGACCGCCGCATGATGATCCTCGCGCCCCTGGTCCGTGAGGCGAAGGGGGAGCACCGCGACCCCTTCACCGATCTCGTGCGGCAGGGCTTCACCCGGGCCAGGGTCGACGGCCGCGTCTGCCGCGTGGAGGATCCGCCGCCACTCGAGAAGCTGCTCAAGCACACGATCGACGTCGTGGTCGACCGGCTGGTGCCCTCCGAGGCCACGCGGAGCCGGATCGCCGAGGCGGTGGAACTGGCCCTGCGGACGGGCGGCGGCCAGGTGATCGTGGCGGCCGAGCCGGCGATCGACCCCGCCGAGCAGCCCGCCTCGAAGGCACCGGCGACGGCCAAGAAAACGCGGAAACGCCCGGCCGCCGAGGGCCACGGGGCGGCTGCCGACGACGAC
>JBJTSM010000817.1:0-2743 GCA_046076685.1 Planctomycetia bacterium
ACGCCAAGCGGAGACGTCGGCGGACTGACTGACGAGGCGATCGAACAACCCGCGACACCCCACGGAATCAGGAGAGGTCAACACCACCCAGCGCCACCATTTTCGACCGCCCCGCGCCGCCGTTTTCAACCGCCGTCAACACCGCTTCCGGCCGGGTTGGTTTGAAATCCTGGAACCCCTATTTGTCTGCATCATAACGCCTCTCGCGCGCATGTGCGAACTTTCGATCCTTTGACCCTTTTCATGCATCGTTTGCACGTTTATTGGGTCAACTTTTTGGGATGCTTGCGCGACTTCTACTCACAACTCATCGCCTCGTTGCTCCACATGAGACGGCCTTACGCGCGCCGTCTGGCCGCAACAGCGGCACGACGCCTGCGACCGCGCCCTGCTCCGGTCGCCGGAACCCTCGTGATGACAAATCGCCCCGTTGGGGATTTGCCGGCCGCATCCGACACAACGACGCGGACATCCTGACCGAGCTTTGTCAGAAACGTGAGCATTTTTTCCGTCGAGAACCCTTCGGCGTAACCGCGAAGAAGCCGCGATGCCTTGGGCTGGGGGATTCCGAGCCGCAGCGCCGCCTGCGTCACGTTGAGCCCCAGCGCTTTCACGCGGTCGTGAATCTGTAGGGCAAGCCCGGCCTTCGTCAATTCCTCCTCGGGCGAATCAAGTCCGAGATCCCGAAACACGTTGCCTGAGCCAATCACAAAATCTGCGTCCTCGTGTCTTGTCTTCGTCATCGCTTCTGTCTCCCGCTGGCTCGTCGCGCGTGAAGTTGACGTGCCGCCTTGAGGCGCCCCTCGATCACATCCAACTCGTGCTGAGGTGTCGCGACCCCCTTTTTCGACTTCTTTTGAAACGCATGCAAAACGTACACCTCGTCTCCGATCCGCGTCGTGTACATCGCCCGAAAAGTATCTCCTTCGTAGTCGGAAACGATCTCTGTCACTTCTCGCAGATTCCCCTTCATAGGCTTGGCGGCAGGGTGGAGTTGGCCGTGTTCAGCCCAGAAGAGTGCTGTACCGACTTCCCTCCGCACCTCCTGAGGAAATGCTCGCAAATCCTTCTTCGAACTGCCCATCCACGTGATCGGCTTCCGAGGTGGCTTCTCCATAACAAATATACCCGTTTAGGTATAACCTGTCCAGCTTCTTCGTTTTACGGCGAAACACATTCAGTCACACAACTTGCCGGGCATCCTAAGCCGGCAGGCTGCGTCCGTGAAAGCTGTGCTCCAGCCCGTTGTGATCGGTATGGCAGCGAGGCTGTCCTGAAGCTGTTCCGGCGAGGCGCCTCATACCGTCTTACAGACTCAGCGTGCTGAAACAGGCTTTCGCGACCGCTCCAGTCGAGCCTGCCATCCAGCGGCATACTTCAGGGCGGCCAGCTTTCCGAAATCGAATTTCGACAACGGATTCAGTGTGCTCCGCAATCGCGTGAGCTCCCGCGGCGACCGCCTCAACTGCTGCCCTATCGCACCCAGCATGGCGCGCACCCTCGGCGGCTCGGACGCCGCCACGCGGCACAGCCTGACGAACCGCCCTGGTTTGTTGACGACCTCCAACAGGCGCCTGACGGTTTCGTCCGCCGAAAGCTCGCTGGTTGAGCCGCGCTGCCGCAAAACTTCCAAGATCACGGCATCCTCGGCATCGAGCGACCGCCAGGACTCCGGTCGCCGGGTACGGACAATGGTTTGCTTGCCCACGATCAGACGGGGAAGGCTCCCGCCCGTAGTGGCGATTTCGGGGCGGGATGGCTGCTGCGTCGTGAGCCCAAGCATGCTGGCCGCGGCGTGCCCCGACGGAAAAACCTTCCGACCAGCGATCGGCAGACCCTGCACCATCGCGGGGCTTGGCAGGCTGGGGCCGAACGCCGTCTCCCGACCGCGGTAATAAAGGCCTTTGCCTAGCCGCCGCACCAATCCCTGCCGGGAAAGCCGCGACAGGGCCTGGGCGATTGCCTGCGCGGTCCATGCCCGGTCGGCACGCTGAAAATCAGTAGCTCGCCACACGCGCTCGCCGGCCCCCTCAATCTGAGCCCGGACGCGGCCCACGATCGATCGCTGGCGGATTCCGGCTGTGGCGGCGCGAGTGCTCATGCCCATACTTTCGGCCAACTCGGCCAATGTGTCAAGTTTTGTTGCAAGAAAACTTGACATTCAGAAGCAGAACTAGGCCGAAAGAGCTGCGGAAAACGGTTTTTTCAGGATGATCGCCTACGACGGCAAGAGCGCGGTCGACGTCGCGAGGCTCATCAACGAGCACAAGGTAGGGGGCAAGCAGACCTGGTCCGACAGCCGGGTCCGCCAGCACTACGGCCGCGAGAAACTCATCGGCAAGGACGTGTTTCGCAAGACCAAGCAGGTGACGGACCGGCAGACGGGCAAGAAAATGGTCATCCATCTGCCCGCCTCCGAATGGATCTGGCGGGACGTGCCGCACCTGCGGATTCTGTCGAACGAATTGGCAGAGGCCGTCAAGCGGAAGCTCGGGCTCGGCGCCGAGTCCTTCGGCCGGAAGGCGAAGGATCGCCGGAAGACGGCCCGCCGCGTGGACCTCTACCCCAAGGTGCTGATCCGGCCGGTCTGCGGATGCTGCGGCAACCCGATGATCCTCGGTCGATCGGTTGGCAAGTACCAGAGCTTCTTCTGCTTCAATGCGAACAACGGCATCCAGGGCTGCACGAACCGCGGCTACAAGTCGGCCAGGATCATCGATGAGGCGGTGCTAGGCACCGTCAT
>JBJTSM010000818.1:0-3174 GCA_046076685.1 Planctomycetia bacterium
CAATCAACGTCTCAAAGAAGCCGCTAAAACTCAGAATAAATCTGAACAAACCTTAATCTTAGAAGCCCTGGAAAATCATTTAGAGACTATCTCCCCTCCCCAAAACTGTTATGACTTGTTAGAAGCATTAGGAATTTTAGAGACGATTAAAGAAGTTGATTTACCACCTGACCTAAGCACTAACCCCAAATATCTTGAAAACTTTGGCGATCAATTCTCCCCCTTTTTTAAGGGGGGTTGGGGGGGATAGCTCTATGGATTTGGAAACCAAACCCCTACCAAAATCTTAAGAAAGTAGGGACAGAACCACATCATAAGTTTCATAATGATTCAATTCCTAAATTCTTACCAATTGATTAGAAGCTTTGATGGGAAAAAAGACCACAGGCGATAACTTAAAAAATTCCGCTAACTCCTGAATATGGCGAACTGTTAACTGACGCTTACCCTTTAAAATGTCAGAAACAATAGACTCTGTTTTAAAAATTGGTAGCAAATCCTTTTGTTTAAGCCCATACTCCGTAATTAATGCCTTTAAAAGTTCAATGCCATAAATATCAGGAATTAAATCCTCTTGCTGAGACTCATATTCATAAACCAACGTCCCCAAAACATCTAAATAATCTGCTTCAGCCCTTGATAATTCTGGCTTATCTAATAAACGATCAATCCGTTCTTGGGTTAACTCAAATTCCTCCTCTGATGCGATCGGACGAGGGGGAAAATCTTGAAGAAGCTGGAGATATTGTTCAGTTACTTTCATGATTTTTTAAAAATCTTCTATGAATCTTAGCAACTTGCGAAGCTCATAGTCAATATAATACAGAAAAGTGTTTGATTAATTCCATGTCTCCTTTGCTCCCTAATCATTCCTGGCGTATTCGCTACAACTCCAACGAAAACAACCCGATCGCCGATTTTTATATTCCTGCCCTCGAATGCGCTGTTCAGTATGACCGTAAAGCAGGCTTTTTTAATAGCGCCATTCTGTCTAAAGTGGCCAGAGGCTTAGGGGCAATGCTAGAAAATCAGGGACAAATGCGATTGATTATGGGCTGTCAATTCTCTCCCCAGGATTTAACCGCCATTCAACAGGGCTATGAACTCCGCGACATTTTATTACAAAGACTTCAGGATCACTTAACCCCCCTGACCTATCTCCTGCAACTCAAACATTTTGAAATTCTCAGTTGGTTAATCGCTAACTATTTCCTCGAAATTAAAATCGCCATTCCCTTAAAAAATAATCATCTTCCCGATGACCTAGATACCCATCATCTATTTCACGAAAAATCAGGTATTTTTACTGACCAAGAGGGCAACCAAATCGCCTTTAATGGCTCCAATAATGAATCCCTAAGTGGTTGGGAACAAAATGTCGAATCCTTTCATGTTTACTGCTCCTGGGAAACCGAAAAAGACCTAGAACGAGTCAATGAAGAGCAATATCAATTTGATCAACTCTGGTATGACCTATCTCCCAACGTCAAAACCTTTGATATTCCCGAAGCCATTAAACAACAACTTTTACGCTATACCCCTAACACCAAACCCCTCTGGTCAAAACAAATCGAATATGATACCCGTCCCCTCAATTTACCAGAGCCTAACCCCACCTCCTCTTTGAGCGTAGCAACTCCTCCCGCATCCTCCCTAGAGCCATCCTATACCCCCATCCCCGCCCCTGAACAACAACAATGGCAAATCCTAAAAGACCTTTACCGTCATCCCGGTTGTTTAGATTATTGCCTACAATCTATTCCCATTCAACCCTGGATACATCAACTGAAAATCCTGAGACGGTTTATTAGCAACTATCCCCAATCCGTCATTATTTGCGATGAAGTGGGTCTAGGAAAAACCATTAGTGCCAGTTTAATTATCCGTTATCTACTCATTGCCCAAAAAGCCAAACGCATCTTAATTCTAGTGCCTGCTAGTGTTCAACCCCAATGGCATGAAGAACTACGAGAAAAATTTAATCTCCATTTCTGGAACTATGAAAAAGGACTCTTTCAGCGCAGTTCCCAAGAAATTGAATCCGTTCAAGGCAATCCCTGGTCTCAAAAAGACTTGATTTTAGCCTCTTCCCACCTCGTCAGAAGACAAGACCGAGCCGCCGAACTTTTGGCTGCTGCCGATTGGGATTTAATTATCCTAGATGAAGCTCACCACGCCCGTCGCAGTAGTCCCCAAACCAGGGAAGATACTCCCAATAATTTATTACGGTTAATGCGAGAACTCAAAGAAAAAACGAAATCTCTCATTCTCTTAACCGCAACGCCGATGCAAATTGATACCATTGAAGTCTTTGATTTATTGAGTTTATTAGGATTAAAAGGACAGTGGCAGTATGAAGGTAATTTCTGTGCTTATTTTGATGGCATTGCCTATCCACCGGATCGCCTACGGTTAGAGTTTTGGCAAAAAATGTCAGTGGATTATTTTCGTCAGGGAGGAACACTCTGCTCTCTCTGGGAACAACACCTGAGGCAAAAAAATCGCCTGTTATTCTATCGTTTACTGGATACCTGGCAAAATAATCAAACCCTCGTCAATACGAAACAACTTTGCCAAGATCAAGCCTTTATCGAACAGTCTCGCCAACTGTTAACGCTCCATACCCCTCTCAAAGAATTAATGTTCCGGCATACGAGGGACACCCTGCGGGAATATTATCATCTAGGTCTCCTCACTCAACCGATTCCCCAGCGTCTTGTCTTTGATCAGGCGATCGCCCTAGAAATCCAACGGGAAGTTCCCCTCTATCGGGCAGTCAGTGATTATGTCCGTTATTTTTATAATCTGGCTCAACAGGAACATCGCAAAGGTTTAGGCTTTTTAATGACCCTTTATCGCAGACGTTTAACCAGTTCTTTTTATGCCATTAAAAAATCCCTCGAAAGACGGTTAGAAGGCATTAGTAGTATTAGCGATGATGATTTAATTGATATTGATGAAGCAGATGATCAAGTTATTGAGGGCTTAGAAACAATCATGGAACCCACTAGCCCCGATGAAATTGCTTACCTAGAAGATTTATTAAGACAATTTGAGAATACCGGGGAAGACAGTAAACTATCGGCTTTTTTAACCCTTCTGCGGCAGGAATTAATGGAACGGGAAAGTGTCATTGTTTTCTTTCAATATACTGACACGATGGACTATGTGCGA
>JBJTSM010000819.1:0-8193 GCA_046076685.1 Planctomycetia bacterium
CCGAGGCCTCCCTGCGCGTCGGCGGCCCCGTCCCGCGGCCTGCCGGTGCCCGGGAGCATCGCGATCACGTTCCTGCCCTCGGTCTCGCTGCGTTCGATCGCCGTCTGCCCGCGGATGCGCCAGCAGGCCAGCGGGCCGCTCTGGGGCTCGAGCGTGTCGTCGATCGCCTTCTGGATGGCGTCGAGCTTCCTGCCGAGCGAGGCCTGCACCACCTCGTCGATCAACGACCGGCGGATCTGCAGGATCGGCAGCGACCGCTTCTCGGAGCCGTCACCCGCGCGGGTGAACGCCATCAGCGTGTCGCCATCCGCGTCGGCGTCGTTGCAGAAGACGACGCCGCCGGCCTCGTGCTCGGAGGCGTTGGCCACCTTGCGGGCGAGCGCCGCATGCTGCGACGCCTGGTTGCCGTCGAACACGCTGTGAGGATCGTCCTTCTGCGGCTCCTGGCGGATCACGATGGCCGCCGCCCCCTTGACGCCCGTGCCGACGGGGCCGCCCGCCGCCGCGTGACCCAGCGGGGCGTAGTCGTCGTAGTGTTCCGCCGGCGCGGTGATGCCGTAGCCGGCGAACACGAGCGGCAGGTCGAATCCGCCCGAGCCCCCCGCCGCCAGCGGCGTGAAGTCCTTGCCGAGGGCGAGGGGAATCGTCCGCGGGCGGCCGTCCTCGCCGGGCGGCCCGACCAGTTCGGCGGTGTTCATCGCGGGCGGTCCGAGCTTCGCGTCGAGCGTCATACCGAACCGCTGGAAGGATCCGCCGACAGCCACCTGTCCGGCCCCGGCCGTCTCTCCCCCGCCGGCGACCGTCCGCAGACCGATCTCCGCAAACTGCCCGGCCACCCAGTCGGCCGCCTGCTCGATCCCCTTCGTGCCGGGGCCCCGGCCCTCGCGTTCGGGGGCGGCGAGCCACTCGACCGCCCGCTTGAGCCGGTCACGGACGGCGGCATCGTCTGCCGATTCCGCCCAGGCCGACACCGGCTGCATCGCCACGGCGGTCCAGAGGCAGAAAAGCACGGGCTTGATCCGGAGCATCGGCGAATTCCTTGCTGATAAGAAAGCGGCTGTTTCGTGAGCGATCCGTGAGCGTGCCGCCGGCATCCCGGCGGTCGACGACGGTATTTTAGCCATCTCCCGTTACGGGCGACGGCGCAGGTAGGATGAGGGGGGTGGAAACAGTCTCCGTGGAGTTCCGTTCGTGCCTTCGCTTTTCGTGATCCAGGGCCGCAACCGCGGTGCCCGCTACGATCTCGCGAACCACGAGGGGGCGCTGAGCATCGGCCGCGAGGCGGGCAACTTCGTGCAGCTCGAGGACAACGAGGTGTCCCGGCGGCACGCCGAGATCCGCCGCGTGGGCGAAGGCTTCGTCGTGGGCGACCTGAAAAGCTCCAACGGCACCTGGCTCAACAACCGCAAGATCGAGCGGGCGGAGCTCTCCAGCGGCGACCACATCCAGGTGGGGCGCACGATCCTCGTGTATGCGCGGGACGGGGCCGACGAGCCCGTCGAGGGCATGGTCGACATCGTGCCGGCATCCCACGCGGCCGACGGCTCGCGGATCGTGCGGACCGCGCACGACGCCGACGCCGAAGGCCCGCCGCCCGACGACACGCACGACCGCTGGCTGGCGCGGGCCCGCAGCAACCTGCAGGTGATGTACCGCACGGCGCTCGCCGTGAGCCACACGCTCGACATCGACGAACTCCTCGGCCGCATCCTGCAGCTGGTCTTCGAGTGGGTGGAGGCCGATCGCGGCTGCATCATGCTGCTCGACCCCGAGTCGAAGCAGCTCCGCACCAAGGCCCGCCGCGACCGCCGCGTGGGCCAGACGACGTCGATGGCCATCAGCCGCACCATCCTCGACTACGTGCTCGACCGCGGCGAGGGCGTGATCACGAGCGACGCCCAGGACGACGACCGCTTCAGCGGCGGCAACAGCGTGGTGCGGACGGGCGTGCGGGAGGCGATCTGCGTGCCGATGCAGGGCCGCTACGGCACCGTGGGCGTGATCTACGTCGACACCACCATTCCGCTGGGCGACGCCATCGAACTGGGACAGCGGCAGTTCACCGACGAGCACCTCAAGCTGCTGGTCGCGATCGGCCACCAGGCGGCGCTGGCCGTGGAGGACACGACCTACTACTCCGCGATGGTGCAGTCGGAGCGGCTCGCCGCCGTCGGCCAGACCATCGCCACCCTCTCGCACCATATCAAGAACATCCTGCAGGGCATCCGCGGCGGCAGCTATCTCGTCGACATGGGACTGGAAAACGACGATCTCGCCGTGATCCGCAAGGGCTGGGACATCGTCAACCGCAACCAGAACAAGATCTCCTCGCTGGTGATGGACATGCTCTCCTTCAGCAAGGAGCGGGAGCCCGACCCGGTGCCTTCCGACCTGGTGGCACTGGTCACCGACATCGTGGAGACGGTCCAGCAGCGGGCGGCCGAGATCGGGGCGACGATCGACTGGTCGCCCCCCGCCGACGTGCCCCGGCTGCTGTTCGACCCGGAGGCGCTGTCGCGAGCCATCCTCAACGTGGTGACCAATGCGCTCGACGCCGTCGAGGAGAAGGCCGGGGCGAAGGTGACGATCCGCGTATCCTGCGACGCGGAGGCCGACCGCGCGCGGGTCACCGTCGGCGACAACGGCGCGGGCATGACGGCCGAAACGCTCGCGGAAATCTTCAACCTCTTCGTCTCGACGAAGGGGGCCCGCGGCACCGGCCTCGGGCTCACCGTGAGCCGCAAGATTCTTCGGGAACACGGCGGCGACATCCATGTCACCAGCCGCCCCGGCGAAGGGAGCACGTTCGTGCTGGAGTTCCCGCTGCGCACCGCCGACGGCGGAGAAACCGCCCCCCTCCCCGACGGCCTCGACGGCAGCCCATGACCCCCCAGCCCGTCGGCGACATGCCGCCCCGGCCACCGGCTCGCGAGGGCCTTCTGCCGATCTCGGCCGTGATCATCACGCGGGATGCCGCCGCCCGGATCGAGGATGTCCTCCTCGCGGTGGCGATGTGCGACGAGCGGCTCGTGCTCGACTCGGGATCGACCGACGACACCGTCGCCCGCGCCCGGTCGGCCGGCGCCCGCGTCGAGCATCAGCCGTTCCTCGGCTACGGGGCCCAGAAGCGGCGGGCCGTCTCCCTGGCGAAGCACGACTGGATCCTGTCGCTGGACACGGACGAACTGCTCGACGCCGAGGGCCAAGCCGCGCTCGGCCGTCTCGACCTGTCGGATCCCGCCGCCTGCTGGGCGATCCGGCGGCGAACGTTCGTGGGCCGGCGCGAGGTTCGCCACGGCGCGTGGCGGGGCGAGCGGGTGCTGCGGCTGTTCAACCGCACCACGGCGGGTTTCAAGGACATCGCCGTCCACGAGGAGGTCGAGGCGCAGACCGCCCCGCGGCTGCTCGCCGGCTCGATCCTCCATTACAGCTTCGCCGACTGCCGTGACGTGCTGTCGCGGTCGCTGCGGTATGCGCCGCTGAAGGCGGCGGTCATGCGGGCCAAGGGAGAGAAGGCCCGCGTCTGGATGCTGCCGCTCCGCGGCCTGGCGGCGTTCGTGAAAAGCTACGTGCTGCGGAGCGGCTGGCGGGACGGCGCGATCGGGTTCGTGGTCGCGATCGGGCGGGTGATCGATTCCACGCTCCCGCGCGCCCTGCTGCTCACGGACGACCCCCGCGACGACGCGTGAGTTCACGGACAACGTCGCAGCGCGTCGAGCACGCGCTGCATGTCGGCGGGGAGCGGCGCGGCGAACTCGATCCGCTCCCGCGTCGTCGGATGCTCCACCGCGAGGCTGGCGGCGTGCAACGCCTGTCGCTCGATCAAGGCCGCGTCGGCTGCGATCCCGTCGCCGCGGAGGCCGAAAAAGGCCGGCTCGATCCGGGTACGGCCGCTGTAGAGCCCGTCGCAGAGCACGGGGCAGCCGATCGCCGCCAGGTGCACGCGGATCTGGTGCGTCCGGCCGGTCTTCGGCGACACCTTCACGAGCGCCGCCCCGCGAAACCGCTCCAGCACCTCGTACCGCGTCACCGCCTCGCGGCTCGTCGAGTGGTCGCGGCGCACGGCCATCTTCTCCCGCTGGTAGGGATGGATGCCGATCGGCAGGTTGATCTCGTCGCTGTCGAACTGCGGCTGCCCCTGCGTGATCGCGAGGTAGGTCTTCGTGACGCTGCGCCGCTCGAACTGCTTCGCGAGCGCGTGATGCGCCTCTTCGGTCCGCGCCACCACGATCACCCCGCTCGTGTCGCGATCGAGGCGGTGGACGATGCCCGGCCGGGTCGGGCCGCCGACGGTCGAGAGGCCGGCTGCGTCCGCACGTTCGAGATGCCACCTGAGCGCCCCGGCGAGCGTGCCCTTCCAGTTGCCCTTGGCGGGATGAACCACCATGCCGGCCGGCTTGTTCACGGCGGCGATCCAGTCGTCGAGGTGAAGGAACTCGAGCGGGATCTCCTCCGCGTCGGGCCCGGCCCGGGGCGGCTCGGGCACCGTCAGGCAGACGGTCGATCCGGCCCGCAGCTTGAGCGACGCCCGCGCCACGACGCCATCGACCCGCACCGCTCCCTTTTCGATCGACCGCGCCAGGTACGAGCGGCTCTGGTCAGGAAACGCGCGGGCGAGAAACACGTCGAGCCGCAGGCCCGCGGAAGCCGAGTCGGCCGTCAGCAGCACGTCGCTGCCCGCAACGAGCCCCGCCTCGTCACTTGTCGCCGGTTGCAGATTGGGGTGCGGGCTGATCCGTGACTGGCTGGGAGTCGGTGGCACCGGATTCGGTGGCGGGGGCGTTGGTGGCATCGGGGGTGGCCGGGGGTGCGGCGGGCGGGGCGATCTTCTGCGTGCCGAACCAATCGTACCACTGCCGGGTCGATTCGCGGCCCAGATCGGCAGCCCGGTCGGAGGCGACCCGGGCCAGGGCATCGGACGGGAATTCCGCGGCCACCGCCTCGTAGCCCCGCCGTGCCTCGGCCAGTTGGCCGAGGCTCTCGCGGGCCTTGGCGAGGCCGAAGACGGCCCGCTCGGCAAGCAGTCCGGCCGGCCGCGCTGCGAGCAATGCCGAATACATGTCGATCGCCGCCTGCAGCCGGCCTTCCGCCCGCTGGCGGTCGATGAAGAGCAGCTGGCTTCCCTGCGTGGTGGCCGCATCCGCCATCAGCAGCTCCGCCCAGCGGGCCGCAGCGGTGCCCGGATACCGGCGGGCCACCTCGCTGAACGCATCGGGATCGCCCGACGAGATCGCCGCCAGGCAGGCATCCCAGCTCTGCTTGCGGGTCGCCTCCGCCTGCGACGACACCATCCCATACGCGACCAGGGCGGCCAATCCGGCGGCCAGGCCGGCCAGGATCGTGCCATAGTAGGGCCGCACGCGGTCGACGAGCGCCAGCGTCGCCTCGGCGAGGTCGTTGTCGCCCAACTTGTCGCCCAACTTGTCGCCCACCTCGTTCCCCAGCGCCTGCCCCGCGAGGGCGAGATCGACATGATCGGCGTCGAGTGGCGTCGACTCGTCGGCCACCGGCCGCGAACGGCCCTCGGCGGCGGACGAGGTTCCGGGCCTCTTGCGACGGTTGTGCGATGGTTTCTTCACGGCAAGCTCCTGGCGGCCGAATGGATGGCTCCCAGCCTGAGGGAGCGGCGTTCCGAATCGCGAGAAATAGAGACTTCCCGCCGCGGAGCGTCAAGCCGGACTGCGCGGCGTGTGGTAGATTCCGCGTCCCATGAATCCCGCCGACACACCCGCCGCTCCCCGGAATCGATCGTCCGGGCTCAATCCGGCGCAGACGGAAGCCGTGTGGGCGCCCGTGGGCCCGCTCCTCGTGCTTGCCGGGGCGGGCACCGGCAAGACCCGCGTGGTCATCGCGCGGATCGCCCACCTTGTCTGGCGTGGCTCTCGACCGTCGCGGATTCTGGCGGTCACGTTCACCAACAAGGCCGCGAAGGAGATGCTCGCCCGCGCGGCCAAGCTGCTCAAGACCAAAGGGGACGAGCAGCCGGAGATCTCCACGATCCACTCCCTCTGCGTCCGCATTCTCCGGCGCAACGCGCAGCGGGCGGGCCTCCCCGGCCGGTTCGCCATCATCGACCGGGGCGAGCAGGAGTCGGCCGCCCGCAAGGTGCTCAAGGAACTCAAGGTGCCCGAGGCCACGCTCCGCCCCGGCGACCTGCTCGACCGCATCAGCCGCTGGAAGAGCGCCGCGGTCCGGCCCGACGACGCCTTCGCCAACCTCTCCGCCGACGCCGGGGATGCCTGGGAGCTCGCGGCCGCCGGCTACCGCCGCTACCAGCAGGCCCTGCGGACGGCCGGCGCCGTCGATTTCGACGACCTGCTGCTCGTGGTGGACGACCTCTTCTGCACGCACGAGGACGTCCGCCGCGCCGAGGCCGCGCGATTCGACCACCTGCTCGTCGACGAATACCAGGACACGAGCGGCATCCAGGAGCGGATCGTCGCGGCCCTGGCCCGCGACCACCGCAGCCTCTGCGTGGTGGGCGACGACGACCAGTCGATCTATGCCTGGCGCGGCGCCGAGATCTCGCACATCCTCGACTTCCCCCGCCGCTGGCCCGGGGCGACGGTCGTGCGGCTCGAGGAGAGCTACCGCTCCACCCCGGAGATCATCAAGGCCGCCAACACGCTCATCGCCCGCAACTCGCGGCGGCACGGCAAGACACTCGTGTCGCACGCCCCGTCCGGCCCCCCTCCGGCCATCGTGCAGGCGCAGGACGAGAGCGACGAGTCGCGCCGGGTGGTGAGCGACCTCGAGGCGCGGCTCAAGGAAGGGTCGGTCGCGCCGGCCGAGGCCGTGATCCTCTTCCGCACCGGCGAGCAGACCCGTGTGTTCGAGCAGGAGCTCCGCCGCCGCGGCATCCCCTACGAGCTCATCGGCAGCCGCTCCTTCTTCGACCGCCGCGAGGTGAAGGACGTGATGGCGCTGTTGCGGCTGCTCGTCGATCCGGACGACGACCTGGCCCTGTCTCGGATCGCCAACGTCCCCCCGCGCGGGCTCTCCGGCACGACCGTGCAGGCGACGAGAAACGCGGCCTCCCTCGCCGGCCACAGCCTCTGGAAGGAATTGCGGTCCGCCCGCGACGCCCACCGGCTCTCCCCCGCGGCGACGGCCGGCGTGATGGCGCTCGAGCGGGTGGTCGCCCTCCGCGAGGACGCGGCGACGCGGGGTGCCGGCGAGACGTTGCGGGCGCTCCTCGACCTGATCGGCTACCACGGCTTCCTCCAGAAGGAATACGAGGACGATCCGGCCGAGCAGCAGGCCCGCTGGGACTGCGTCGAGCAGATGGTCAACGCGCTGGCCGACCACGAAAAGTCGCACCGGCCCCGGGGCGGCGGGCCGGCCGATTTCGCCGGGATCGTCCGCGGGTTTCTCGACGAGCTCGTGCTCGACGTGACCGAGGCGGAGCGTTTCCGGTCGGACAAGCCGAAGGGCAACGTGCTCCGCCTCATGACGCTCCATGCGGCGAAGGGGCTCGAATTCGACTGCGTCTGGATGGTGGGCATGGAGGAGGGGCTGCTGCCGCACCACCGCTCGCTCAACGACGGCCTGCAGGCGATCGACGAGGAGCGGCGGCTCTGTTACGTGGGCGTGACCCGCGCGAAGAAACGGCTGGCCCTCTCCCTCTGCCTCACCCGCATGAAGTGGGGCAAAAGCAAGCCCTGCCGCCCGAGCCGGTTTCTCTACGAGCTCACCGGCCAGGCGGATAAATTCACGGACGAGCCGGCTGACGGATCGCCGACAGGCACACGTCCGGCAGCATCCGCACCAGCGGCCCCAGGCCCCGGCCGCCGCGGGCGATCGCGGCATACATCGTCACGAGGCCACGGGTGAGCTTCGCCCCGCCGGTGTGCCAGGGCAACCAGTGCGGCGCCGGCCACACCACCAGCGGCGCCCGCAGGATCGTGTTGTGCACCAGGGGCAGGAGCAGCGGATCGTGCACGCGGCCGATCCCGCTGCCGGGCGCGGCGAGCGTGCCCCCCGGAAACCCGCCCCACGGCACGCTGCCAACCGCGTAGCTCATGGCCGACCAGCCGTTGACGGCGACGACGCCATATTCGAGGTGCTCGGCCAGCAGGTCGGCCCGCTGCCGATCCCGCGCGGCGAGCGTCGCCGGGATGGTGATGCTCGCCGCCAGGGATCCAGGCAGGCCATGCACGAGGCCGCCGGCCCGCGCGCAGAAGGCTTCGATGT
>JBJTSM010000820.1:0-3017 GCA_046076685.1 Planctomycetia bacterium
AAGGTGGATCGCGAGATCGCCCGCATCCGCCACAGTACGCCGGGCGTGGGCCTGATCTCGCCGCCGCCGCACCACGACATCTACTCGATCGAGGATCTCGCCCAGTTGATCCACGACCTCAAGAACGCCAACCACCACGCCCGCGTGAGCGTGAAGCTCGTCGCGGAGGTGGGCGTGGGCACGGTGGCGGCGGGCGTGTCGAAGGGCAAGGCCGACGTCGTGCTCATCTCGGGCCACGACGGCGGCACGGGCGCGAGCCCCCAGACCTCGATCATGCACGCGGGCCTGCCGTGGGAGCTCGGCCTCGCCGAGGCCCACCAGGTGCTCGTGATGAACGACCTCCGCGGCCGGATCGTCGTGCAGACCGACGGCATGATCCGCACCGCCAAGGACGTGGCGATCGCCACGCTCCTCGGCGCGGAGGAATACGGCATCGCCACGGCGTCGCTCGTGGTGATGGGCTGCATCATGATGCGGAAGTGCCATCTCAACACCTGCCCGGTCGGCATCGCCACCCAGGATCCGGAACTCCGCAAGAAGTTCACCGGCCAGCCGGAGCACGTCGTCAACTTCTTCTTCATGCTCGCGGAGGAGCTTCGCGAGCTGATGGCGAAGCTCGGCTTCCGCACAATCGACGAGATGGTGGGCCGCGTGGACCGGCTCGACACCCGGGCGGCGATCGCCCACTGGAAGGCGAAGGGGCTCGACTTCTCGACGATCCTCCACAAGCCCGAGGTGCCGAAGCACGTGAAGACGCACCACGAGGATTCGCAGGATCACGGCATCGAGCGGTCGCTCGACATGACCACGCTCCTCGACCTCTGCAAGCCGGCCCTCGAGGCGAAGAAGCCGGTGACGCTCGACCTGCCGATCCGCAACATCAACCGCACCGTGGGCACCGTCCTCTCGAGCGAGGTGACGCGGCGGCATGGGGCCGGCGGCCTGCCCGACGGCACGATCCGGATCAACTTCACAGGCACGGCCGGCCAGAGCCTGATGGCCTTCGGCGTGCCGGGCGTGACCGTGAAGGTGGAGGGCGACGTCAACGACTACTGCGGCAAGGGCCTTTCGGGCGGCCGCGTGATCGTGCGGCCCGTGAAGGACGCGCTGTTCAAGGCGGAAGACAACGTCATCGCCGGCAACGTGGTGGCCTACGGGGCCACGAGCGGCGAGATCTTCATCCGCGGCATCTGTGGCGAGCGGTTCTGCGTGCGGAACTCGGGCGCGGAGGCCGTCGTCGAGGGCACGGGCGACCATGGCTGCGAATACATGACGGGCGGCCGGGCCGTGGTGCTCGGCGAGACGGGTCGGAACTTCGCCGCCGGCATGAGCGGCGGCATCGCCTACGTGTGGGATGCGGCCGGCACCTTCCGCCAGCGGGTGAACATGGAGATGGTGGAACTCGAGCCGCTCGACCCGCAGGATCTCGACTACGTGAAGTCACGGATCGAGAAGCACGTCGAATACACCGACAGCACCCGCGGCCGCGCGATCCTCGACGGCTGGAACACGGAGCGGTCACGCTTCGTGAAGGTGATGCCGACCGACTACAAGCGGGCCCTCGCGGAACTCCGCAAGCTCGCCGAACAGGAACAGCAGGAAGCACGACAGCAGGAGGAGAAGATCCATGGGTGAGCCGCGCGGGTTCATGAAGTACGAGCGGAAGGTGAGCGGCTACGCGCCGGTCGCCGACCGCCTCAAGCACTACAACGAGTTCCTCACGATCCTCTCCCCCGAGGAGGTGAAGACGCAGGGCGCCCGGTGCATGGACTGCGGCGTGCCCTTCTGCCATACCGGCTGCCCGCTGGGGAACATCATCCCCGACTTCAACGACCTCGTGTATCGCCAGCAGTGGCACGAGGCGAGCCAGCGGCTGCACGCCACGAACAACTTCCCCGAGTTCACCGGCCGCGTCTGCCCCGCCCCGTGCGAGGCCGCCTGCGTGCTCGGCATCAACGAGGATCCCGTGGCGATCAAGCAGATCGAGATGACGATCGCCGATCGCGCCTTCGACGAGGGCTGGGTCGTGCCCGAGCCGCCCGCGGTGCGGACCGGCAAGCGGGTGGCCGTCGTCGGCAGCGGGCCCGCCGGCCTCGCCGCCGCCCAGCAGCTCAACCGGGCCGGCCACCTCGTCACCGTGTTCGAGCGGGCCGACCGACCGGGCGGCCTGCTCATGTATGGCATCCCCGACTTCAAGCTCGAGAAGTGGCGGGTCTGGCGCCGCGTCGAGCAGATGCGCGAGGAAGGGGTCGACTTCCGCTGCGGCGTGAACGTTGGGACGGACATCAGCACGCAGACACTCGACGACGAATATGACGCCATCCTGCTCACCGGCGGGGCGACGCTCGGCCGCGACCTGCCGATCCCCGGCCGCCAGCTCGAGGGCGTGCACTACGCGATGGAGTTCCTGCCGCAGCAGAACAAGCGGAACGCCGGCGACGAGGTGCAGGGGCAGATCCTCGCGGAGGGCAAGGACGTGATCGTGATCGGCGGCGGCGACACCGGCTCCGACTGCGACGGCACGAGCAACCGCCAGGGGGCGAAGAGCCTGACGCAGTTCGAGCTGCTTCCGCAGCCGCCGGACCTCGGCAAGTATCCGCGGCGGGATGAGCGGCCCGCGAACAGCCCGTGGCCGCTCTGGACGCAGATGCTGCGGACGAGCTCCTCCCACGAGGAGGGCGTCGGTCGCGAGTTTTCGATCCTCACGAAGGAGTTCCTCGGCGACGACAAGGGCCGGCTCCGTGGCCTCAAGACCGTACGGATTGAGTGGTACACCGACCAGGCTTCGGGGCAGCAGAAGTTCCGCGAGCTGCCCGGCACCGAACAGGAATGGCCGTGCCAGCTGGCGCTCCTGGCGATGGGGTTCGTCGGCCCGGAGAAGCACGGGCCGATCGCCGACCTCGGTCTCGAGCTCGATCCACGGGGCAACGTGAAGACCAACGCCGGCTACATGACGAGCCGCGAGGGCGTGTTCGCCGCCGGCGACATGCGCCGCGGGCAGTCGCTTGTGGTCTGGG
>JBJTSM010000821.1:0-3031 GCA_046076685.1 Planctomycetia bacterium
GTTTGAAAGTTTGGGCCTGTCCGCACCGGTGCTGAAGGCACTCGCCGCCGAGGGCTACACCGTACCGACCCCGATCCAGGCCAAGGCCGTGCCCCACGTGCTGGCCGGCCGCGACCTCTTCGGCTGCGCCCAGACCGGCACCGGCAAGACCGCCGCGTTCGCCCTGCCGCTCATCGAGCGGATGATGGCGAGCCCGAAGGACCGCACGGCCCGCCGCTGCCGCGTGCTCGTGCTGGCGCCGACCCGCGAACTCGCCGGCCAGATCCACGAGAGCTTCCGGGCCTACGGCCGCCACGCCCACCTGAAGTCGGCCGTGATCTACGGCGGCGTCGGCCAGCGGCCGCAGGAGACGGCGATGAGCAAAGGCGTGGACGTGCTCGTCGCCACGCCCGGCCGGCTGCTCGACCTCGTGCAGCAGAAGTTCGTCGACCTCCGCGGCGTGGAATACCTCGTGCTCGACGAGGCCGACCGGATGCTCGACATGGGCTTCATCCACGACGTGCGGCGGATCGTCGGCATGGTGCCGCGCGATCGGCAGACGCTCTTCTTCTCCGCGACGCTGCCCGGCGAGGTGCGACAGCTGGCCGACTCCATGCTCCGCGACCCGCTCGAGGTGAAGACGACACCGCAGTCGACGCCGGCCGAGACGGTGGCGCAGTCGGTGTTTTTCCTCGCGCAGCGACAGAAACGGCACCTGCTCGTGCACCTGCTCTCGACCGAGGGCATGGCCCGCGTGATCGTGTTCACGCGGACGAAGCACGGGGCCGACAAGCTGGCCCGCGATCTCGACAAGGCCGGCATCCGCGCCGCGGCGATCCACGGCAACAAGAGCCAGAACCAGCGGGAAAAGGCGCTGGCCGCGTTCAAGTCGCAGCATCCGCCGGTGCTCATCGCCACCGACATCGCGGCCCGCGGCATCGACGTGGACAGCATCTCGCACGTCGTCAACTACGAACTGCCCCACGAGCCGGAGACCTACGTGCATCGCATCGGCCGCACGGGCCGGGCGGGCATGACGGGCAAGGCGATCTCGCTGTGCGACCACGAGGAACGGCCGCGGCTGCAGGCGATCGAGCGGCTGATCCGCCGCGCGATCCCGGTTCGCAGCGACCTGCCGGAACTGCCGCAGGTCGAGGCGGCCGCCAGCCAGGCAGACCGCCGCGGCGGCGAGTCCCGCGGCACGCAGGCTCGACAGCCGCGTCGTCGCGACGACCGGTCCGGATCGGCACGGGGCAGGGGAGGCAGAGGCGGGAGGAGCGAAGGCCGGCGAGCGCCGGCCGGCCGTCCGGAAAGCCACGGTGCCCGCGAGTCGCGTCAGGACCACGGCGCCGGTTCGCAGGCGGCCGGCAGGGCGGCAGGCACGGCCACGGCCGTCGCCCCGGCCAAGCCCGCCTTCCGACCCCGCAAAAAGCACCGCCGGGCACTGTGATGCTCCAGTGGCTGCCGACGACGTGACGACACTGCTACAGTGACGGACCGAAACCTGCGTCCCACGACGACGCGGTGGAAACCGTTCACCACGACATCGGGACCTGCCCATGAACGACTGGTATCGGATCGCCAACGAGGCCGAGATCGCGTCGCCCGCGCTGCTCGTCTATCCCGAGCGGATCACGGAAAATATCCGCCGGATGGTGCAGCTCGCCGGCGGCGCCGACCGGCTGCGGCCGCACGTGAAGACCCACAAGATGGCCGAGGTCATCCGGCTCTGCCTCGCCCAGGGCATCGAACGCTTCAAGGCCGCCACGATCGCCGAGGTGGAAATGACCGCCGAGGCGGGCGGCCGCGACATTCTCCTCGCCTATCCGGTCGTGGGACCGGCGGCCGAGCGGCTCGTGTCCCTGATCAAGCGTCATCCACACGTGCGGTTCCGGGCCGCGGTCGACAGCGATCGCGGCATCGACGACCTGGAGCGGGCCGCCGCCGCGGCGGGCGTGAAGGTCGACACGCTGCTCGATCTCAACGTCGGCATGAACCGCACCGGCGTGGCCCCCGGGCCCGAGTCGGCCCGGCTCGCCAGGCGGATCGCCGGCTCCTCGTCCCTGTCGTTCGGCGGGCTGCACGCCTACGACGGCCACCTCCACGACCCGGACCACGCCGCGCTCGTCGCCCGGGCCGAGGCCGCCTTCGCGCCGGTGTGGAAGCTCCGCGACGAGCTGGCCGCGGGCGGCATCGACACGCCCCTCGTCGTGGCCAGCGGCACGCCCACGTTTCCGATCCTGGCGGCGCGGGGCGACGTGCAGGTGGGCGCCGGCACCACGGTGCTCTGGGACTTCGGTCAGCCGATCACTTCACCCGATCTCGATTTCCTGAATGCCGCCGTTTTGCTCACGCGGGTCGTGAGCCATCCGGCGCCGGGACGGCTCTGCCTCGAATTAGGGCACAAGGCCGTCGCCAGCGAGATGCCGCATCCGCGGGTGCGGATCTTCGGCTTGGAAGACGCCACCTTCCCGACGCACAGCGAGGAGCATCTCGTCGCGGAGACGCCGCGGGCCGCGGACTTTCCCGTGGGCACGGTGCTCTACGCCCTGCCGCGGCACATCTGCCCGACCGTGGCCCTTCACGAGCACGCCCTCGTCGTCCGCGACGGCTGCGCCGTCGACCGCTGGCACGTGGCCGCCCGCACCCGGCGGATCACGGTCTGACGCTCACGCCACGCACCGGCGGCCGCGTTCTTGTCGACCAGCAAAGACCGGCGGCTCACCGGCTCCTGAGAAACTCGAAGACACGTTCGGTCGGCCCGTCACCGGCGACGCCGAACTCGCGGTTGAGCGTGAGATGGTTCTTGTCGGGCTCGTGGACCGTCGTCGCCTCGCCGCCGACCGACCGCAGACGCTCGGCGAGCGCCTCCGCCTGCTCACGGCTGTCGCGGCGCCGGCCGACGTGGAACAGCAGGAACGGCGGATAGCGTCTGCCGGCGACGACGTGCGTGATCGGCGAAGCCTCGCGCTGGGCCTCTGGATCGTCGCCGAAGGCGGACCGGTAGAGCCGCTCGAGCGGCAACAGCCGAGCCGCCGCCATCTGCCGGGGC
>JBJTSM010000822.1:0-11639 GCA_046076685.1 Planctomycetia bacterium
GATCGTGCTGCGGCGCGAACCGGCACCGCCGACGCATCAGCCGCAACGCCAACCGGGCAAAGTCTCGTTGACGCGCCTCGTATTCCTTGGCCCAATCGTCGACGGCTGGCGCGGAAGCTCCCCCCTGGACGAAGGCAGCCCGTTCTCTCACGGGATCGCCGCACCAATCCAACAGCGCCAACCGACAGTCGTCGGGGCCGGTCGCGTCACGATCGCCCCACGCAGGCCGCCGGCCGGACGGATGGGAGCCTCCGAGCTTCCAGGCATCGACATGATCCACGCACCAGACCGGGGGATACTCCTCGTCGTCGTCGACCTGCAGGCGACGGATGGTCGTACGCCAAAGCCAATGCTCCAGCGCGGAAGCCGGCGGCCGCCGATCGGCTGCGCCGGCCCGGTCCCCTCCATCCGGCCGCATCATGGACTTCTTCCACTGCGCCATCGCGACACCCGCGTCGAGCCACCAGTCGACGACTTCGCCGATCCGCCATGGAGCGACACGGTCGAGATTCGCCCTCCACCCGCCAAGCCTGTCGAGCTTCGTGTTGAGCTTTGTTTTCAAAGAATCCAGATCGCACTTTTTCTGCTTGACCTCGTCCAACACACCGTCGATCTCGCCCAAGATGCGTTCGATTTGCTGCTGAATCGGCTGCTCACGAAATGGCGGCAGCGGAGGGGCCACGGCACTTGCCTTTCGCCCGGGCTCCACCAGCCTGTCGCGCACCCCGAGGGCGAAGAAGAGCAGGGTCTGGTTGAAGACTTCGCGGATTCGCCATTCTTCTGCCATGGCAGCCGTCCGTGCTACGCGATTGGGATCACTCAAGCCACTCAAATCCTGCCGCTCTGCGGTGGCGCCAGGTATGGAGCCTGCTCGAAAGGCTCGGCGACGGCGAGCATCTCCTCCGCCCCTCGCTTGCGGTCCGGATGCATCACGAATGCCTCCCGCTCCTCGTCGTACCGGATCACGAAGCGGCCGACGACGGGCTCCTCGAACTGGAAGAGCACATAGGGCTCCGCGACGGTCTCGCCGGGCCAGCGGCGGTCCAGACGGATTTTCTGCGTCGTCGGCTGCCCTGAGCGGGGATCGGGCGCGATCTCGCGCCAAGCCTGCAGGTTCTTCGAGTAGCGTTCACCACGATGGAAGAGCACGCTGTCACCGGCCTGGGCAAGCGACTCACCGACCATGTCGAACGGCAGCTTGAGCATGAACTCCGTATCCCAGGACACCTGCACGGACATGTCCATATCGCGCATGCGGAGCGCCACGATGGCCCCCTTCGCCACTGAATTCTTGAGATCCTCGGGCCGTACGTCGGCAAGCCGATCCTCGAGGTAGCGGACGTGCAGCCCTTTCTCGGCGTCGAGCAGCCGCTCCCGGACGCGTGGATAGCGGGAGGCGTTGCCGACGACATACACCCGATCGACCTCCGGCACTTCGAGCGGCGGCGGAAGACCGTTCCGTTCCCGCTCCGCGACCAGCGCATCCATGCAGCTGTGGATCAGGTCGTTGGAGTACTCGATGGTCTTGTCGATCTCCGGATCGACGAGCGCATCCACCTCCGCACGGGTGAGCGTGATCGATGCCGCGACGTCGACCTCGTCCATGCCCTCGGGAAAGCCGCCGGTGAACTCCACCACCTGCTTCAGCAGGAACGGCTCCGACGAGTTGTCGAGAAAACCATCCGGCCTCACCTCGCGGACACCGGGGGCCGAGAGCCGCACCTTCAACGACTCCGCCAGTCTCCACAGATCAAGGGTCGCCTGCCGGCGTCGCTGGGCATCGTCGTTCTGCAACTGGCCGAGGTCGAAAGTCGTGGGCACCGCCTTGTCGATCACGACCTGATTCGCCTTCAGGTACTCGGCGACCTTGCCGGGCGACTTCGGAAAGTCCGCCACCTGCCCCCTCAAGGCGGCCAGCTTCGCCTTCAGGATCTGAAACACCTGCCGGGTGATGAAGTCGCCACCAAAATGGCGATGGCCCGCACGGCCGAGGACACGAATGTCGACCTCGCTGGAGCCGCGGGCCTCGATCCGCACGAGCGCCAGGTCCGTGGTGCCGCCGCCGCAGTCATAGAGCAGCATGTGCAGGCCGTTTGGATACAGGTATCGAAACGCCGGCAGTTGGCCGGGACCGACGATGAAATCACGATAAGCGAAATAAAACGCGGCTGCCGACGCCTCGTCGATCACCAGCGGCACGAACTCGTCGGTCTTTTCCGCCCGGAACTTCTCCGCCGCCCCTCCGGTCGCCCGGTGGTAGGCGCGGGCGACGGTTCGCTTCAGCCTCGCGACTTCCGACACGGTGAATGTCGTCGGGCACGTGACGGCGATCGACTGCGGCCTGGTCTGCCGGTGAAAAAACATCCCCTGCAGCATCTTGCTGATGTAGACCTCCGCGGGATCCTCGGCCGGCACCCGGCATACTGTGTCGCCGAGCACGATGGTCTCTTCGCGTGTCTCGCCCGCCTTGCGATCGGAGAGCAGCCGCTTGGCCCCCAACACAAGCCACCCGGCTTCATTGCCGCCGAGGGCGTGGGCGCCGATCACAGACTCATACTGGAAGAAGCCCCGCGCTGCTGCGGGCGGCTTGACCGACACGATGCGCAGGGCCGTCTGCACGGGCTTCGCGTTCGCGCCGGGAATCCGCGAATCGGCCGGCACCAGTTCGAACTGGTCCCTGGCGTTCGCGTCGCCGAGCACGAGCGCCGTGCTCGTGTTGCCGAAGTCGATCGCCGCATAACCGCCGTAGACGGGCATGTTTCGCAACGGCATCAACAGCAGACCGATGTCGACGCTCGACGTCGACGCCCGCTTGCTCTCGTCGATCATCACGAGGTCGATCCGCAGCTTCACGGGTGGCACTTTCGCAGGCCGCGTGACGGATCGGGATCCCTCCTGGGGATCCTGCGCGTCGATCACCGCCACGACGGACGGATGGTCGGTGTTCACCTCGACTTCGATGTCGAGCTTCGGAAGTGGCGCCGGGATGTCCACGACCACGAAGTTGTTCTCGGCGAGCACCTCGGCCGGTGAATGCAACAGCCGGCCGACGAACTTCCTGGCCTCCTGGCCGTGGAGGAAGGACTTGGCCGGCATGTCCGGCACGATCCTGATGAATTGGCCGACGTTTTTCGGCAGCGACATCACCATGTAGCGACTGCGCACCGGCAAGTCGAGTGACTCCACCGTGACCTGCACGTTGTCCACGAGTTCCTTGCGGGGAACCGTGAACCTGCAGGTTCGCTTGCCTGTCCGGGCCACCACGTCGTTGATCGTGAGCAGGAATGCCATCGCTCCTCCTAAGGCCTTAGCCGGTCCAAAGCGGTGCGATACCGGGCGTACTGCTCCCGCTGGTCCGCGTCGATATGATCGATATCCGAACCCACCGCCCGATAGCGTTGCTGGAGGCGGTGGAGGTGCCCCTGCATCTCGTGCACCAATCGCGACACGAAGACCCGCGCCACGCGACCGACCTTGGATCGCATGACCGCGAGGTAGTCGTCAGCGCCCATCTGCTGGCCGCCCTCCGCGACGGGATTGGAATCCTCGCGAATGCCGTCGAAGATCGGGCCGCGGAACGGCTGACCGTCCGCCGTCTTGCCGGGTTCGAGAAAGCTGGCCGCGACCGTCGCCCAGTGCTCCACCGGTGTCGGCAGGCCGGTGGCCTGGGGGGGCGGCTGCGACTGGGACCGCTTCTCGATCTCGGCCCTCACGAGTTTGACGACCTTGGACGTCTGATCGGTCGCCTCATGCAGGCCGGCGTGCGCGAGCATGCCGGCGAGATGCTGATGATTCTCGGCGAGACCGCCACGGCTGGGCCTGCCCCAGTTGCCGATCACCTCTCCGAGCTTCACCGCGATCGCCGCGGCGGCTTCCTGCGAATACTTCGACTCGCATCCGATCTCGTCGGCAAGGCGGTCGAGTTCGCCGCTCCAGCGGGCCGCCCGCATCATCTCTTCGACCGTCATGCCCGACTGCTGCTCCGCGGCCTGAAGCGCCGCGGTGAGCCTGTCGATCACGCCGACGAGCCTGCGAGTGATTTCCCGACATGTCTGTGCGCGCACCGAGTCGGCGACCTTCGTTTGCATGGTCTCGCGAAGCGCCGGGATGCCCCCATTGAGAACGAACTGCTCCCAGGGCGCGACCTGCCCCTCGTTGCGCATGCACCGCTCGGGAATCACGGGTCGACCATCGGCGGCGAACTGCAGCACGGTCGGGTAGCGATTGGCAAGGGTTTCGGAAGCGGGGTGCGTCTCGGTGAGTCCCTCCTTCAGCCGCTGGTGGTAATACTCGTTACCGACGAAGTGCACGTTGCTGCCCTTGATCCCCTGCTGCTTCATCAGTTCGGCGAGATGGCAGAACATCGTGGGCTGATCATCGCGATCACGTGGCCCCTGGGTCTGCAACTCGTTGAGGGCATCGCATCGCGTGACGACCATCCAGATCCGCTCGCCCAGCGTCCGGCCATGAAATTCCCGCATCTTCTCCGCGAGCTTGGCGATCGCCGCGGACTTCACCTGCTGGCCCTGCTGAAACATGAACGCGCCGTCGAGGTCGCGGACGAAGGCGAGCGTGAGACGCGCGTCGCTCCCCTTGTCGACATCGATGCCCGGCAGATCGATCATCTCGACCTCGGGGCTCACCGCGGCCGTGACGAACTCGATCGACACCTCCCTCAACAGGGTGTATTTCGACGGCGTGTTCTGGTGGGTGGCGTAGATCCGCCTGTCCCTCCAGACGCCCTGCTCCACGCGCCCATCCTTCTCGAGAACCTCCGGAAAAGCGAGCGCGGCATCGATCAATTTCAGGAGAACCTCCATGTCGGCGGCCTTGAAATGGGGTTGCTCCTGCTGCTTCGCCTGGGCCGCCTCGCGAATCTGGCGCAGATCCTCGTCGCACCTGATCTTCACCAGATCACAGATGTCGCGAATCCGCTCCTGAAATTCAGCCTTCGAGAAGTAATGGAGGGCGATGCTGTTCTCCGCGCCAGGAGCCGGCGGCTTGGGCACGGTTCGGGTGGGCACGCTGGTGGTGGGGCCGCTCGACCCCTGGGGAGTCGGGGCGTTCTCCTCGTCGACAGACAGGAGATTGCACACCGTCGCCGACTTGCCCACCTGGGACGGGCCGATGAAACCGATGAAGAACCTTTTCTTGGTCATCACGTCGGCAAGCCGCGAAAGCTCGCCGCGCACTTCCGCCACCACCTCCTTGTCGGCAAACCGCGGCAGTTCGCGGGCGGCCTCGTCAAGCACGTCGTTCACGGCGTTGTAGCGACCGACGAGCTGCTCGTCGCGGAGCAGCGTGCATCTGGCTGGATCGAGTCGTGGCACGGCGGTGTTCCTGAAAAAGGGTGTCGATTGGAAAAATGGTACTTCCCGCTACTCCACCGGGGCGGCGGAGAGTCCCGACAGCCACCAACCAAGCCGCTCCCTCTGGTAACGTTCCCCGGCCACCTTGATGACCTCACGGTCGGCCGGATTGGATGGGTTCTCGAATTCCCACACGAGGATGGCGCGATCCCCAACCTTCGCCGGCGACTCCGCGAGGAGCCGCTTCCATTCACGGGTCACGATCGGCACCCAGACCTCGGCCCGCTCGGTCTCCCGATTGACAGGAACCTCGATCCAGGAGTCCATGCCCGGCTCCAGCGATTTTCCCTGGGGAAGCTTTCGGTCCGACAGCCACGCCGGCAGCTTCTTGAAGCCGTCTGCCGGGGCGAGCTGCGCCTCCAATTCGGCGACCAGCTTCGACTCCTGGGCTTCCGTCAGTGGAAAGCGCAGCCAGAGTCGCTTCGGCTTGGCGTTGACCGGCTGCATGTATGAATGAAGCACCTCGTTGAGACGCCACACGTCGACTTTCTTGTCTTGGAAGCTTCCGACGATCAGCGTCGCCGTGGAGGGGTAGAGTTCCTTGATGGCGTTGCCGACCTTCGCCGGATCCTTGAGCGACTCGAAAAGCCGCCGTTCGTCACCGGTGACTCCCTTGAGCGTGACCAGGTAGCAGCGGCCGACGTCGGGCCAAGCGACGCGAAGTTCCTCGGTCTTGGGCGTACCGCCGGCGGCAGCGTCGGCCGTCACCGACAGGACGGCCGACCGCGGATAGACGCCCTTGTCGAGCTTCAGCACGTAGGCGCCCGGGCTGTGATAGCGGAGCGGCTTGGCCGTCTCCGAACGGGCAGCCGGCTCGAGTTCGAGCACCCGCTCCTTGCCCGTTCCGGCATCGACCACCGTGATCCTGGCACCGTCGAGAAACCTGTCGACGCTGCGCAGGTCGATCCACCAGCCTCCATCCTGGCCGCGAATCGGCTCCACGAGCACCCCGCGGGGCGACTCCGTCACCGGGGCGGCCTGCAGGACACCCCGACGAACGATCGAACTGAGCAGCACATAGGAGGCCGGATCGATCGGATCGACGGAGATCTCGGCGTAGTTGAAACCCCTCGTGGATTCACGGGCCACCTTGAACTTGTTCTCGACCTCGAAGGCGTTCATGCCGGGATCCGTCTGCACCGCAAGCTGGATGACCTTGTCGTCCTCGGCGGCCGCCCACCCGCATGACGCGATCGAGGCGATGACCACGACGAGCGTGCGAACGAACACGGCGACGCTGCGGGCTGCTTGGTTCATGGCACTGTTCCTTCTTCTCTCGGGGTATTGCATGGGTATCTCGCCAGTCACTCCGTGGCGGCCTGCGCGGCGCCGCCGACGACCGTCAGAAGCTTTCCGCCACGCAGCCTCAATTCACGCTCCAGCATGGCCTCTACGCCGGACCGCGACTGGCGCTTCGCCTCCGCCGTGGCCTGACGGATGGCGACGATGGCCCCGGAGATGTCCTGCACCTCCTCCGGCGTGGGTCTGGGCCGGGCACGCAGCCGCTCCCGAACGGCCTGGCCCTCTTCCTCCGCCTGCAAAACCCATTCGTCGACCAGTCCCGCAAGGCAGTCGGCCCGGCAGGTTTTGAGCGCCGCGTGGTCGGAGCAGCGTTCCTTCAACATCGCCCAGTAGGCGGGCCTCGATGCCACGTCGCTCCGCGCGGCTTTCTGCGCCTTCTCCAATTCGAAGAGCCTGCCGTAGAGCGGGCTGTCCTCGGCCACGTTGCGGCAGAACGGTGCGGGCCGTCCTCTGAACCATTCGATGATCGGGCCGCTGAACGCCCACAGGAGGCCGATCACCGCCGCCGCCACCGCGACCATGGCCGACCGCCGCAGCGCGGACCATCCCGCCCACGGGGCCGGCGGCGGCCTGTGCAGAAAGTGGGTGCTCGGCTTGTACGTGGCCAGGGCCGACCGCAATTCCCTGACCGTCGCGAACTGGCCGGCGAGCGCCGGGGCGACCACCTTGTCCCAGATCTCGGCCTGCGTGTCGTGCGCCACGTCCTTGGCCGGCAGCTTCAACAGGCATTTCTTGTCGCCGCACCAACGGCGAATCTCATCCGCTCCAACCAGCGCCGTGGCCACGAGCCGGGCGAGAATCTTCACGTCGGCCAATTCGCGGGTCGCCCCGTCGGGAGCCCGCTTCCGACCGTCGCGATCGTCGCCTTTCCTGCCGAGCTCCGCAAGGTACTCCTCGTTTCGCCGCTCCGCCCCGTTCTCGAAGAGCAGCCCGAGCGCGGGCTCCGAGATCCAGGCCGGCATCATCAGGCCGACCTTCTTGTCCCACGCAAAGCCGACGTCGGGCAGCATCACGTACGGATCGCCGCTCCGCCACTCGCCAAAACGACACGAGTTCGGCTGAAGGAATCCGATCGAGGCATCGGCGGCATGCAGGGATTCCGCCGTGCTCAACAGCAAATCGACGGCCTGGTCGAGGGCGATCAGGTCGGGATCCTCGGCGCCGACGCCGGGACGACGCGACATGATCGCCGCTTGAATCTCGAGCAGCGACCGGGTCTTCGGCAGACGATCCTCCGGCCAGACCATCTCGAAGATTCTGCCTCTCGACTGCCGTTTCTGGTGCCAGCGAGGCACTCCGGCGACGTCGGGGGGGGCGACATACGTCACGCCGGGATCGACCGTCCGCTGAACGCCATACCCGTCCAGCGGGACGGACTGATCGTCTTCGTCGTCTGGAACGTCGCTGCCGAGGGCGGTCCAGGAGTTCGCCCAGCCGGTGACGCCCCAGTCATCCATCGACTTCATTGATCACTCATCCAGAGACCCGAGGCGAACCGAAGATGACCGGGACGACGCTGAGGCCCACAAGCATACCTCCCCACTCGAGTGGCACAACCCTTAGCTGCGCGGTGCCGCAATCGCTCCAGCGGACGGGAACGACGCAGCCTTCGTCCACCTACCAAGCCCTTGCGCCCACCGCCCCGATGACGAACAACCACCAGGCCCCCGCCATTCCGCATGCCAGCGTGCCGATGCCGCCGATGACGGCCCCCGCAATCGCGAGCCCTCGATTGGCCTGGTTCCTGCCGTTCAGGGCCACGAGGCTGAAGATGAAACCGAGCGGTGCGGTGCAGCCCAGAAGGGAGAGCACGAAACCGGCGATGGCCATGCCGTTGGATGACTCCGGTTTCGGATCCTCCTGCTTCCTGACCAACAGCGCCAACTCCGGAATCGACCGCACGATCTCCCACTTCTTCCATCCCTCCTTCCAGACGACGTCGTCCTTCCGAACCAGGCCGCTGGCCACGTATTGCTGCAGGGTCGCGAGCGGAACCGGCTCCTGTTGCTGCACGCCATTCAGCACCACGAACCAGCGATCCTCAACGGGTCCGATATCGAGCGGCGCCACCGCCACGGGTGCGGGCTCGATCGCAGCCGGGGCGGGCGCCGCGGTTTTCCGAAATATCTCCGGAAACTCCGACGCCGGCCGCCAGTCGGCACCGTCGCGCGAAATCTCGCTCCGCCGGCCCACCATGCCGCGCTGCACACGCTGCTGCATCTCGGACAGCTCGAATGGGCCGAGCATGCTGCCGCGCATGCGGTAAAAAAACGGTCTTGGGTCGTCTGTCTCAACCATGTCGGAACACGCTCGGGAGCAGGCGGGGGATGGTCATGAACCGAGCCCCTCAGGTCGTGGAAACGAAAAACACACCGACAATAAACGCGACGAAGAGCAACAGCACGCCCACAACGGCGGCGATGGCGATTTTTTCACGACGCACGACACGATCCCGGCCGGCCCTGACGGTGTTGCGACAGGCCTCGAGTTCGTCGAGCAGGGCCGTTGTCGAGGACGGAACGAACCCGGCGCTCCTCTCGCACAGTCTCTTCGTCGAGATCCGCACTTCGCTCTCGCGACGCAACCACTTGTCCGCCTTGTGCCTGACCTCCTCCCAGCCCGCCCCCGTCACCGAGGCTCGCTCGATCAGTTTCTGGATCTCGTCTTCCCTGGCTTCGAAGTCGGCCCGCACTTTCTCGAACTGCTCCTGCTGCGCGAGCCACGCGAGCGATTGCTTCGCCGACTGCTCGACCGCCTTGACCTGATCCACCAGCTTGAGTGCGGATACGATCGACGCCGTCTCCGGAGTCGTGCTCGCCTGCTGCACGGCCTGTACGAAATCCTGTCGTGCCGCGAGATAGCGGGCCCGCGACTGAAGCGCGGCCTTGAGCATGACGGCGAACGATGGCGATTGCACCACCTGATTGTCGGCCAGGTCGCGGCATCGCACCGCGAGTTGCGAGACCGCCTCCTCGATCGCCTGGACGCCCGCCCGGGACTTCATCAGCCCGGGCACCGCCCGGGCGAACGACACGATACGACCAGAGAGCTGCCCCTCCCAGTCCACGGACTGCAGTTCCTCGATGAGCCGGGTCAGCTTCGCGAAGTCCTGCGTCTGGAGAGACGCCCGGATATCTGTTTCCAGCTGGCCGGCCCGCTGCCGGCGGATCGGCGTCATCATGTCGGTCCAGACGCCCCGCTCCGCGTCGACGTTGCGGATGCCCGTGAGGAGCGTGAGCCGCTCGCCGAGGTCGCCCCGAGCGAGCACGTTTCGGCGCAGGGCGTCGAGGCGATCCCTGAGCCCGTTTCCCGAGACAAAACCCTCGACGTGTCCCCTCACGAGTCCACGCAATGCTTCGTCGAACTGGGGAGCCGTTATACCGCGATCCTGCAGGGCGGCCTGCCAGTCCGCCCAGCCCTCCCGCCTGAACGCCTCCAGCAACAGGTCACCGGCTTCGAAGAAGCCCTCGGCGTGCCACTGATAGGCCTCGTCGCGCAGCCCGCGACTCGCGAGCTCCCAGCAGGTATGCAGCGCCGAATTCCATTCATCGACGGCCTCCGTCCACTCGGCCATCCGCCCGATCAAAAGATCCATGCCCGGCTCGCCGCCGATGTCGAGCGCGGTCTTGATCGCGGCGGCGATCTCGCGCCACTGCTCCAGCCGTTCATACGTGACGGCCGTCGGCGTTCCCGTGTTGACGTCGGCTGGGCTCATTCGGGCGTGTCGCTCAGTTGTGGGGCTTTTACCGCCTGCTCGCCGGGCTTGATTTCGAATCGCCGCACGCGGATGGGCTCTTCATCATCCGCAGGCCACTTCCACTCCAGGTCGAGATGCGCGGTAACAATGCTGTCGAGGGCGATGCCCTTGCACTTGTTTTTGATCTCGGTTTTCTTGGTATCCCGTTCCTCTGATTTCGCCTTTTCTGGGCCGTCCAGCGCGAGGAGCGCGTCGATGCCGAGCAGGACACGGGCAAGGTCCCGGGCACCGTTGACTGACTTCTCGTCATTATTTGCATCTGGCTTCTTTCCGCCTTGCTTATTTTCATCTACCTCCTCTACAGCCGGCACATCGGCGAGAAATTTCACCAGCCAGAGCGGCGACTGTAGCTCGTTTGCGAGTCCGTCTTCCCAAGCCTGATACTTGGCAAACTCAGCGTTATACTTTGCCATCGCTTCCGCGTGCTTCTTCTGGGCGGCCTTCGCGGCCTCCGGATCCACCCCCGTCTGCGGGTCAGGCGGCTTGACAGGCTCCTCCGGACGGGCGCCCCATGGTCCACCGCCAGGCTTGGGCTGCTGTTTGAACTTCTCCGCCACGAATTTGTAGAGGGGCGTTTCTCGCTTTTTCACGACTTGAAACGTGCGTTCCCTCCACCCTTCGAGGTTCAGCTTTTCGCTTGTATTCAAATTCAGACAGCGATCGAACCTCTTCCTCAATTCATTAAACGTATGTATCGAGGGACCATCCTCGTCGAGGATCCGTTTCATAAGGCCAAAGAAATCGTCGCGGTCCCACGCGGCTGAAGGCAGCTTCCACCCACCCCCCCTAGGGAAGGGCTTGAACCGCAGAACCCGTTGGTCCCATGCCCCGCTGGCCTCTTGCCTCGCGATTGTGAAGCAAAGATTGCCACGGTCGGGCTTGCACACGCACGAGAGTGATTCAAGCCATACCTCCGGAGATGTCGCGGTATCACTGCCAGTGCTGGGGAGCCACATGTCAGTGATGATCGTGTTGCCTGTGTCTCTCTCGCGGGTTTCCAACGACAGGACGGGCGAGTCACCCGCTCCGGGTAGGTTCAGTTCCATTTTGAACGTGTGCGGAGAGGCGAGCAGCGAGGCAGCGACGGCAAGGCGTTCGCTCGGAACCAGCACGACGGGGCCGCCCGTCAGCACATCGTAGAGCGTGCAGCCTGCCGGTTCTTCGCCCGCCTGATCTTCACCTGATTCATCGTTGCCCTAAGGACAATGAAC
>JBJTSM010000823.1:0-2955 GCA_046076685.1 Planctomycetia bacterium
TTGCCGTGCCGCTTGGCGAACTGGCGGATGAAATGCTCGATGAGCAGCGGAATGTCGGCGGCCCGCTCCTTGAGCGTCGGGATGGATATGGTGACGAACTTGAGCCGATGGTAGAGGTCGCTGCGAAACGCGCCGGCGGCGATCGCATCCTCGAGGTTCCGATTCGTAGCCGAGAGGATCCGCACGTTCACCCGCAGCGGCGTGTTGGAGCCGACCCGCGTGATCTCCCCGGACTCGAGCACCCGCAGGAGTTTGATCTGCGTCGGCATCGGCATGTCGCCGACCTCGTCGAGGAACAGCGTGCCGCCGTTGGCATACTCGAACTTGCCGATGCGGTCGCTCGAGGCGTCGGTAAAAGCGCCGCGGACGTGGCCGAACAGCTCGCTCTCGAGGATGTTCTCGCTGAGCGCCGCGCAGTTGAGGGCGACGAAGGGCTTGTTCTTGCGGGGGCTGTTCTGGTGGATGGCCTGGGCCACGAGCTCCTTGCCCGTGCCGGTCTCCCCCTGGATGAGCACGGTGGCGTCGGTGGGGGCGATCCGCTTGAGCCGCTCGACGAGCGCGAGCATCTGCGCGCTCGACCCGACGACACCCTCGAATCCGAATTTTTCGTCAAGCCGCCTGTTGAGCTCGAGATTCTGCCGTTTCAGCCGCACGCCCGCCGACGCCTTCTCGACGGCCGACCGCAGATGGGCCAGGTCGAGCGGCTTCTGCAGGTAGGTGAACGCGCCCTGCTGCATCGCCGAGACGGCCGACGGGATCGTGCCGTGCCCGGTGACGACGATCACTTCGGTGTCGGCCGACGCAGCCTTCGCGCGGGCGAGGATCTCCAGGCCGCCGATGTCGTTCATCATCAGGTCGGTGACGACCACGTCGAACGCATCCTGCTCGAGCTTCCTGGCCCCCTCGGCGCCGCTGCCGACCACCGTGACCTGGCAATCGAGCCGACCCAGAACCTCCCCCATGGTGCGGGCGTGCACGATGTCATTGTCGACCACGAGCACGCGCACGAGCCCCGGCAGCCCGACGGCGGGAGTGGCGTGCACGGTGGAAGAGGTCTCCTTCGGCTGGCTCATCATGCGTTCGATGGTACGAAGCCGCCGTCTGGCCCGTCCAGTTGACGGGGAGCCGCCGCCCCGCGTTGCCGCGGCGTGGAAATGCGGTCGGCCGTGGGCAGCCGGGGAGGCGCCGGCAGCCAGATCGTGACCTTGGTGCCCCGTCCGGGCGTGCTTTCGATGTCGATCGAGCCGCCGTGGGCCTCCACGATCTTTCGGGCCGTCGGCAGGCCGAGGCCCGAGCCCCCTTGCTTGGTCGTGTAGAACGCCCGAAACACCTTGGCGAGCGTCTCCGCGTCCATGCCGGGCCCGGTGTCGATGAGTTCCACGAGCACGCCCAGGCCGGCCGGCCGCGTCCGCACGACGAGCTGGCCGCCGGCCTCCATCGCCTGCACCGCGTTGATCAGCAGGTTGAGGATGGCGGAGCGGAGGGTCTCGCGGTCGAGCCTGACCATCGGCAGCTCGGGATCGAGATACCGGACGATCTCCACGTGGGCGTCGCGGGCCTGTGGCGCGTAGAAATCGAGCAGTTGCTCGATCTCGGCGTTGAGGCTGCCGGGCTCGAGGGTGAGCTTTTCCTGCCGGGCGAAATCGAGGAAATCACCGAGCAGTTTCTGCAGCCGGTCGCACTCCTGACGCACGAGGTCGATCTTCGCCCGGGCACGCCGGTCGCGCTGCTTCGTCGGCGACTCCGGATCGGTCTGATCGAAGTCCTCGGCGAGGAGCTCCATGTTGAGCCGGATCGTGGACAGCGGATTGCGGATCTCGTGGGCGAGGGCGCCCACGAGAGCCGCGAATTCCGCATAGGTTTCCGCCCGCAAGCGGCTGGGATCGTCGGCGGACGACATGACCGCTTCCAAGGCGTTGGTGGCTGACCGGCCGTTGACCGCTCGAAAGGGAGAAACCGATCAGGCGCCGCCCTGACCGCCGGCCTGAGCCTGCTCTCGCATGGCGGCCTTGCGGCTGAGCTTGACCCGATCCTGGTCATCGACCGCGATGACCTTCACCCGCATGATGTCGCCCACGCGGCACACGTCCGCGACGCTCGACACGTACTCCTCGGACAGTTCGCTCACGTGGCACAGCCCGTCCTTGCCGGGCACGAGTTCCACGAACGCGCCGAAGTCCTTCACGCTGGTCACCCGGCCCTCGTAGATCCGGCCGATCTGGATCGACGCGGTGAGCGCCTCGATCTTCGCCATGGCGGCCATCGCCCCCTCGGCGTCGTGGCTGGCCACCGTCACGGTGCCGTCGTCCTCCACCTCGATGCTGGCGCCCGACGATTCCTGGATCGCACGGATCGTCTTGCCGCCCGGGCCGATGAGCAGGCCGATCTTCTCCGGGTCGATCCGGGTCCGCAGGAGCCGCGGCGCCCACGGGGAGATCTCCTCACGCGGCCGCCGGATGGCGGAGAGCATGTTCCGCAGGATCTCCAGCCGAGCCTCGCGGGACTGCCGCAGGGTGGCCTCGATGATCGCCGGCGAGATGCCGTCGATCTTCAGGTCGAGCTGGATGCCGGTGATGCCCAGGTGGGAGCCGGCGATCTTGAAGTCCATGTCGCCGTAGTGATCCTCGTCGCCGATGATGTCGGTGAGGAGCACCCACTTCTGCTCCGACTGCTTGACCAGGCCGACCGAGATGCCGGCGACGGGGTTGGCGATCGGCACGCCGGCGGCCATCAGCCCCAGCGTGGCACCGCAGACCGACGCCATCGAGCTCGAGCCGTTCGACTCGAGGATGTCGGAGATCACGCGGATCGTGTAGGGGAACGTGTCGGGATCGGGCAGCACCGGCTTGACGCTCCGCTCGGCGAGGGCACCGTGGCCGATCTCGCGCCGTCCCGGGCCGCGGATGGGCCGCACCTCGCCCACCGAATACGACGGGAAGTAGTAGTCGAGCATGA
>JBJTSM010000824.1:0-5748 GCA_046076685.1 Planctomycetia bacterium
GCACCTCGCGGGCCTGCGAGCCGGCATACTGGCCGACCACGCCATCCTCCGCCATGTAGTCGATGAGCCGGGCGCCGCGGCCGTAGCCCACGCCGAGGGCCCGCTGCAGGAGCGACACGCTGCCGCGGCCCTCGCGGATCACCACCTCGACGGCGGCCTCGTACATCTCGTCGCGATCCTTGCCGGCCGAGCCCTTCGGCGCGTCGCCCGACGGCGCCGGCTGCAGGTTCACCAGTTCCGCGGCGTATTGCGGCTCGCTCGTGCCGATCGCGGCCATCACGCGGCCGATTTCCTCGTCGGAGAGATACGTGCCCTGACCGCGCAGGATCTGGCTGGTGCCGGGGGAGAGGAAGAGCATGTCGCCGTTGCCGAGCAGCCGCTCGGCACCGCACTCGTCGAGCACCACGCGGCTGTCGGTCCGGCTGGCCACCTGGAAGGCGATCCGCGCGGGCAGGTTGCTCTTGATGAGGCCGGTGATCACGTCCACCGTCGGCTTCTGGGTGGCGAGGATCAGGTGGATGCCGACGGCCCGGCTCTTCTGGGCGAGCCGGATGATGTGCTGCTCGATCTCCTTGCCGGCGGTCATCATCATGTCGGCGATCTCGTCGGCGATCATCACGATGTAGGGCATGGTCGTCGGGATCGCGGCGGCCTCCTCCTCGCTCTCCGGCGCGAACCGCTTCAGCAGCTCCTCGCGGCCGAGCTGGTTGTATTGCGAGAGATGCCGCACGCCCACCTTGGCGAGCATGGCGTATCGCTCCTCCATCTTGTCGACCGCCCAGGCGAGGATCGCCTCCGCCTTCTTCATGTCGGTCACCACGGGATGCATGAGGTGCGGCAGCGACTTGTAGGGGGTGAGTTCGACCATCTTCGGGTCGATCATCAGCATCCGCACCTCGTCGGGCCGCCGCGTCATCAGCATCGACACGATGATCGAGTTCAAGCACACGCTCTTGCCCGTGCCCGTGCGGCCGGCGATGAGGAGGTGGGGCAGGCTGGCCATGTCGAAGACCATGGGATTGCCCGCCACGTCCTTGCCGAAGTAGAGCGGGATCTTCATGGTGCGGCTCTTCGCCTGCGTCTCCTCGATCACCTCGCGGAGGCGGACCATCTGGCGGTCGGTGTTCGGCACCTCGATGCCCACCGAGTTCTTGCCCGGGATCGGGGCCACGATCCGCACGCTCGGCACGCGCAGCGCGATCGCCAGGTCGTCGGCGAGGTTGGCGATCTTGGCGAGCCGCAGGCCGGCCTCCAGCTCGATCTCGTACTGCGAGATGACCGGGCCGGTCTCGATTTCGACCACGCGCACCTTGAAGCCGAAGTCGGCGAAGGTCTTCTCGAGCACACGGGCCCGGTCGCGGACCTCCTGCTCCTGCTGCTCGAGCTGCAGCTGCTCGGCGGGCAGCAGGAGTTCGAGGGACGGCAGCTCGTAGTCGGCCGTCGGGTCGGGCGCCATGTGGAGCGGCTCCGCCTTGCGGCGGCGCTGGGCGAGCGACTTGATCGGCACCACGGGGCGGGCCTCGGGCTCGGCCTCCGCGGCTTCGTCCTCGGCGTCGATGTCGTCGCCATCCTCGTTCGCCGCCACGTCGAGCGAATCGCCGTCGTCCTCCAGTTCGTCCTCCGGCACGGCGACCGGCTTCTCGCGACGACGCACACGGATCGTGGGCTCGGAGCCGTCGTCGGTGTCGGCGTCAGCGTCGTCGTCATCCGACTCGTCTTCGTCGGCCGCGCCGGCGATCCGCTGCCGCAGGCCCGGGTAGGCCGTGGCGATGCCGGCGTCACATCGCCTTGCTCGGCAGCCAGGCCGGAACGCGACGCGACCCGCGCCCGGAGGAAGGTGAGCCCAGCGACCAGGCCCGTGGCGATGCTGCCCGCGATGGCGACCAGGCCGGCCACGGCCCGCAGCACGAGCGTGTCGCAGGTGAGGAAGAGGCCCGCCCCCGTCACGGCCGTGACCACGATCGCCGCCCCGGTCTTCGCGAAGTATCCCTCGGCGAAGAGCCGGCCCATCGCACCGGCGTGGCCACCCGGGCCCCAGATCGGCCGGGTCACCCAATCGGGACAGAACATCGCCAGGAGCGTGCAGACGCCGACCACGGCGACGATCCCGCCGGCCGCGCGCAGCGGCAGATCGGGCAGGGCGCGGCGGCGCAGGAGCATCACGTCGAAGACGGCCACGACGGCGACCACGCACCACGCGCCGAGCCCGAACCATTCGTAGAGTCCGGAGGCCGCGATGGAGCCGAGAAGGCCGCAGGCGTTCGTCGCCCGCGCATGCGGCGGGAAGCCATACGACACGGGCGGATCGGCGGGATCGAAGGTCGCCAGGGCCGCGATCGTAAACAGGCACCCGGCCAAAAGCGCCAGCGCCGTCAGGTCGCGAAAACGGTTGCGGGGCAGGATCGTCGGCTCGGGAGCCGCCTCGACGGCGGGCGCAGCCGATGACCGCGACGCGGCCCCGAACCTGCCGGCGGGGAAGCGTCCCGCACCGACATTCCCGGCCGCGGTCGAGGCGGTCAGCGCCGACTGGCGCGAGGCAAACGGCGAAGCAGAGCGATCCACGAAGCTCATCAGGGAGTCCTTTCCTGCCGAACGAGGGGCACCAACGAAACTCTACAGGCCGGTTCGCGGTCCGGCGGCGACACCGCCGAGCCGGGTGCCGTGAGCCCGCGCCGGCCGTGACGGTCGTGCCGGATGCAGGAAATCTGCCGGCGTCGTAGAGTGACCGCTCACCGCACTCCTCGAACGAGCACCATGCCGGCGCCCCATCCCCACCTGCCCGACCTCTGGCTCGGAGTCGCCGCGGGGCTGGCCGCCGCCTTCTTCAGCGCGGTGTCCTATCTCGTCTCCCGCCACTTTTCTCTCGCCCAGGCGACGCTCGGACGGAAAGGGGCAGCCCTGCGACTGCTCGCCATGGCGCATGTGCTCATGGCCGTCGTCTGCGTGCCGCTCACCTGGGCCGCCTGGCCCACGGCATCGCCCTCCGTGGCGGTCTTCGCGGTCCCGCTGGCCCTGTCGGCCGGCCTCTACCTGCTCGGCCAGGCATGCCTCTTCGCCGCCCTCGGGCGGGTTGAGGCCTCGCGGATGGCACCGCTCCTGGGCCTGAAGGTCGTGATGCTCGCGCTGATCGTGTCGTTCGTGCTGGGGCAGGTGCTCGACGCACGGCAGTGGCTGGCGGTGGGGCTCAGCGTTGCGGCTGCGGCGCTCTTGCAGACGGGCCGGGCCGCCGTGCCGGCGCGGGCGTTCGGCGTCGTGCTGGCGTGCTGCCTCTGCTTCGCCGTCTCCGATCTCTGGATCGTGCGGCTCATCGACCAATTGCAGGCCGGTGCCGCGGCGTCGGGCGGCGCGATCGGCCGGCTCCATGCCGGCAGCCTGGCGATGACGCTCACCTACGGCCTCTGCGGCACCATCTTCACGCCGCTGGCGATCGGCCTGCGGCCGCACACGCGGCACGACTGGGCGGCCGCGGCGCAGTATGCCGCGGCGTGGCTGCTCTCGATGGTCGGTCTCTACTGTTGCTTCGGGCTCGTGGGCGCCGTGCTTGGCAACATTCTCCAATCGACGCGGGGCGTGATGTCGGTCGCGCTCGGCGCGGCGCTCGCGCAACTGGGCTGGCATGAACTGGAGCAGCGGATCGACCGGGCCACGCTCCTGGGCCGTCTGGCCGCCGCCCTGCTCATGACCGCCGCGATCACGCTCTACGTGCTCGACCTCTCGTAGGACGGTGCGGTCCGCGAGCCGAAGAGCGTGCTCCTGCGACAGGCCGTCCCGGTCTCTTCGCAGGCCCTCGCCAACCTCTGGCTCACGCTCCTGCAGGGCGTGGGCATCGAAACCGACTCCTTCGAAGAATCCACCGGCGCGCTCAGCGCACTGACGGCCTGCGGCGAGTCAATCGATCGGATTGACTACCCGCTCAAAGCCAGCATCTCGGAAATCCGTGACGTTGCGGGTGTAGAACTCGGTCACTCCGTTGCTTCGCAACGTCACGGCGAGCACAAGGTCATATGTTCGCCGCCGAGGAAAAGCAGGCGATAACAAGCCGGCCTGGATCATCGGCCATTGTCGCAGTTCATAGCAACAGAACGAAAACCCTGACTCATCGCGCAAAAAAGCAACTCGCCGGGCGGCCTCCGCCGCCGACAAAGGCTTGGCGAATACGCCGGGATGCCGCAGGCCCGCGTACATCTCGAAGAGAACTTGGTCAGACAGCATCCATTCGGCTGGGGATCGGAGGGCCTCGGTCACAAGCCTGATCGCCGCGTCGTGCTCGCGACAATCCTCGTCAGCGGCATAGAGGAGGATGTTGGTGTCGAGGCTCTTCATTCCCGCAGATCGCTGCGACTCGATGGGCGGACCTCATCGTCGAAACCGTGGAGCACATCCTTCAGGCGATCGCCATCCACGAGCACACCGCCACCATGAAACGTCGGGAACCGCGCCGGCTGCTTCAGGGGTAGCGTTGGCATCTGCTCGAGCAAACGATCCACTGCCCGTCTCACCAGTTCGCTCACTGGACGGTCCTGTTGCCTCGCTACAGCCCGCAGCCGCTCCATGACCGGATCCGGAAAAAGGATCTGAATCTTTTGCATGGATACATTTTATAGACATTCCCTGCGGACCGCAACCCGGCACGGTCGAGGAAGATTCTCGTGATGGCGGCGAGTGGCTCGGGGTCGGTCGGCGAGAAAGCCCCGCAGCCGCTTCGGCACGGAGATCACCCACTGCCGCACCGCGCCGGGGGCTTTGATGCGAGCCACGACGGCTCCGATACAAGCCCTGAGCGCAAGCGACGGGATCGCGTGCCAACCGATGCACTATCCCCCGGCTCGCGCCGGGGGCTTTTATGGGTGCGATGAGATCCGGCTGAATCACCCCGCGCCGGGGCCGTCAGGCGAGGATGCCCTTCACGATCTTTCCATGGACGTCGGTAAGCCGGTAGCGGCGGCCCTGGAACTTGTAGGTCAGCCGCTCGTGATCGATGCCCAGCAGGTGCAGGAGCGTGGCGTGGAAATCGTGCACGTGCACGCCGTCCTTGACGACGTTGTAGCCGTATTCGCAGGTCTCGCCGTAGGTTGTGCCGGGCTTCACGCCGCCGCCCGCCATCCAGACCGTGAAGCAGCGCGGGTGGTGGTCGCGGCCAAAATCCATGCCCGGCTTGTAGAGCCCCTGGCAGTAGTTCGTGCGGCCGAACTCGCCGCCCCAGATCACGAGCGTGTCGTCAAGCATGCCGCGGTCGGCGAGATCCTGCACGAGCGCGGCCGCAGGCTGGTCGGTCTGCTGGCACTCCCGCACGATGCCGCCCTTCAGTCCGCCGTGATGATCCCAGTCCTGGTGGTAGAGCTGGATGAACCGCACGCCCTTCTCGGCCAGCCGCCGGGCCAGCACGCAGTTGGCCGCGAACGTGCCGGGGTCCTTCGCATCGGGCCCATACTTCTCGAGCACGTGGGCCGGTTCGTCGGAGAAGTCGGTCACCTCCGGCACGCTCGTCTGCATGCGGAAGGCCATCTCGTAGTTGGCAATCCGGGCGGCGATCTCGGCGTCGGGCGTGCCGGCGAACTGGTGCTCGTGCAGCTCGCGCAGGCGGTCGAGGGCGAGACGGCGGTTCTCCGCGGAAACGCCCGCCGGATTGCCGAGGTACAGCACCGGGTCGCCGCCCGAGCGGAAACGCACCCCCTGGTGCCGCGCAGGCAGGAAACCCGAGCCCCAGAGGTGGGACATCAGCGGCTGGCCCTTCTTGTCCTTGGTCAG
>JBJTSM010000825.1:0-2020 GCA_046076685.1 Planctomycetia bacterium
AATAAGTTTCAGTACAAGCACTATTTGGGGATACGACAAAGGGTTTACCTAGTATTGGGTGAGGAAATGAATCACTCCCACTGCCTAACGGTGGAATTAGAACTTTAAATAAATCAATAATTTGATGATTGCTTAAAATCTCTTCTCGTTTCACATAACCAACCCCACTATTTTGATAGAGGGAAACCGCATCAGGAAAATTATGTTTTTTCCCTTTAAAATTAGTTCTTAATCCAAATGGTTTGCTTGAGCTTATTTGTTCTTTTAAGGAAGGTTCATTGTAAAGTCTTACTTTTTCTAAAATTGAAATAGCTTCGTTATACCTTATGAAAGTATCGCAATTTTTTTCTAGTAAAGGTCTTACCATTGTGGAAATAATTTTATCTTTTTTATGAGTACTAACTTTACACAAACCGCGATTTTCTCTCTCCCATAAAAAATAACAAACTCCTCCTTTTATTTGCACACCGGGAAAACAATCCACAGCTTCAGGAAAATCATGTATTTCTTGTAAACGATCATCCTCTAGCATTTCTTTTCTAAAATCGTCTAATCCTTTACCCCCAGAATACCAACGAGCGGGAATAATCATTATCAAATATCTGGGATTTATTTTTTTTGCGGTTTCGACAAATAAATGATAGATAGGAGTTGCGCTTCTGCCAAAGCCTCCATCACTTAATTGATAAGGCGGATTCCCCACAATTACATCAAACTTCATACTCTTAAATAACTCCTCTGGATGTTTAACATGAATAAACGGATAAGCGTAGAACTCTAACGCCTCGCCCCGTTCATACTCTTTTTGATTTGCCCCACAAAAAACACACTTACCCTTGTGCCAAGTATGGGTCAAACGACTATAAATAATATTACCCTGTTCATCCCCAAAATTCTCACAAACCGAATACTGACCATTGGCCACCTTAGAACAATAAACCGTTCTGCGCGACAATAACGCCGTTAACTCCGTAATCGCTAACCCAAAAAGCTGATGGGTCATAATATGATTAACCCGTTCTACCTTGTCAGGAAAAAGAACTTCTAAGCCCCGATCCAATCGTTTCGCTATCTCGCGTAAAAAGACCCCCGACTTACAGACAGGATCAAGAAATTTTGCAGAAGGATTTGACCATAGCTCCAATGGCAACAAATCCAAAATTTTATTGGCTAACTCAGGCGGCGTAAAAACCTCATCATTGCTCAAATTCGCCAAACAATTTAACACATCAGGATTGTAATTCAATTTCATCTTTACCCACCTCTAAAAAATGCACTAAAGGATAATCTTTTACCGGCTGAGGAATTAAAACCTCTTCCCCTTGATCCGAAAATAACGGCGAATCCTTGATACTTTCTCGCTCCAATAAAGACTGAAAACTAAAATCTCGCCGCTTCAAAAACTGATGATTAACCGGCGACCACTCCGCAAAAATGATCGGAGCAGAAGGCTCTCCCACCGTTCTCAACGTCAACGCATCTCCTTGGATAATATTACAGCTTAAAATATAACGCACCGATCGCAAACATTCCGGTTTAACCGCCTCGCCAAATAAATCTAAATAAAACTCTCGATAAAAAACCTCAAATAGGCGATCTCGACAAGTCTGCACATTATCCGCTAAAATATCAATCCCATAAAGGGAAGAAATGGCAATAATACTATTGCGTTCATAGGCTAATTGATCACCACCAAACCGTAACGCTACCGCTCGTAACTTACGCCACAAAACCTCCACTAAAAAATTGCCCGAACCACAGGCAGGCTCTAAAAAACGCGACTCAATCCGCTCCGTTTCCGAACGCACCAAATTCAACATCGCCCGCACTTCCTGGGGACGAGTATAAACCTCCCCGTGATCCGCGACCCGTTGCTTAGAAATAACCTGCTTGCTCGGTAAATGATCGGCCATCAAAAAATCCTCATTCCACTGAAAAAATTAAGTTAATAATCTCGCTTTTAACTCATCAATAATTTGGGTATTCGCTTTAGGAAACGGAAACTGCTCAATTTCGGTTA
>JBJTSM010000826.1:0-2237 GCA_046076685.1 Planctomycetia bacterium
GCTGCTTGAACGACACGTGCCAGCCTCAGCCGGGAATGAACCGGCAGATGCCGCCGGCGCTGAAGGTCGTGCGGTCGTGCGTGCCGCGGACGCGGTCGAACGAAAGCAGGCCATCCTTCCAGTGCAGTTGGCCGCGGAGCCGTTCCAGCCGATAGGGAAACCAGGCCGGCTCGATCGACACCGTGTCGCCCTGAGGCGTGGCGTGGAGCTCGACCTCGGTGCGTTGCGCCTTCACGTGATACCGCACGGTCGCGGAAAACTCGGCGTTGCCCCGGGGGTCGACGTCGTCCCAGATCTGCCGCACGCCGGCGGGCAGGGCGTCGCGCAGCTCGCGTTCGAGCACCACGCCGGTGCCGGCGAGCTGCAGCGTGAGTTCACCGTCGTTCTCCCCACGCGGCACGAGCATGCCGGAGCACCGCACCACGCCGCTGTCGTTGGAACCGGTGATCTCACGGATCGTCCAGTGCCCGCGATCCATGCGGAGGCTGCCCGACACGTTCGACAGCGGATAGGGGAAGCCGGCGTAGGCCATGCTGCACTGGGCGAGGCGGATGCCCAGCGAGTTGGCGTGGCCGCCCGGCAGCTGGGGCGACCGCTCGTGCCGGAAGACGAAGTCGAAGGTGCCGGCTGCCCGCAGCGTCCGCAGGATGTCGGCCGAGCGGGCGGGCATGGCCGCGAGCAGACCGTCGTCGATTCGCATGCCGTCGCCGCGAACCTCCAGCGTGCCGGACGTGCCCGCGGGCTCGTTGCCTCCGGGCCCGACCGTGCGGAACGTCCCCTGCACGTGCACCGGATGGCCGCCGGCCTGTCCGGTGAGATGAATCGACAGCGTCTTGCCTTCGAGCACGACCGTGCCGACGGTGCGATCGAGACGATAGGGAAACCGGTAATGCGTGAGCGACACGTTGCGGCACCTCAGGGAGACATTGGGCTCGACCACCCCGTCGCGACGGGCCACCTGCGCCCGCAGGTCGACCTCGCCCGCCGGCAGGAGCTTGCTCCACTGCGACGCCACCGCCTCCGGCAGTAGCCCCTCCCAGTGCCTGCCCACCACCAGCCGCTCGGCCTCCAGGAGCAGGTCGAAGTCGGCCGCATCGGTCCAGCCGGCATACCGGCCGCTGCCGCGGAGCAGCGTGGAGCCCGCATGGGCCTCCAGCTGCTCGAACCGCATTCCGGAACGATCCACCTGGAAGGCCGCCGTCACGTCGCTCATCGCGAAAGGGAGCGCGGCATGTTCGAAGCGGCCCGATTCGAGCCGGCCGTTCACGGCGAAGGCGGCCGCATCGAGGGCCGCCAGTTCCCCCGCCGCCTGCCACTCCATGGTGATGCGACCGCGCAGGCCCGCGATCCGGCCGCGGACCGCTTCGATCGATCGCGTCGTGCCCGCCGGCAGCACGTCGAGGAGCCGGGGCGTCAGGTCGAGCGACTGCACCGCCCCGCGGAGTTCGAACGCGCCGGCCGCGAGGCCGACGCGGCCCGCGATGCTGGCCCGCTCGAACAGGTCGCCGGCGGCGGTTCCCTGCACCACCGCCCAGCCCCCGCCGCCCGTCCCCTGGTCGGGCTGCACGTCGACCGCGATCTGGCGCACCGACGTTCGCGTCTGTCGCTGCACGTCGTCGACGAGCAGTGCGGCGTCTTCGATCGCCACCGGCACGGGCATGACGGCGGCGCCGCCGGCACGACGGTTCACGAGGCTGGCGAGCGTCCACCGGCCATCCGCCTGCCGCACGGCGTGCACCACCGGCCGCCGCAGCCGCACCGCGCTGATCCGCGGGGCGCCGGCGACGAGATCGGCGAGGTTCGTGCTGCAGGCCAGCCGCACCTCGTCCACCCAGACGAGCTGCCGGCATTCCTTGGGCAGCGTGGGGTCGACGATCGACACGCCGCGGGCCACGATCCCCTCCCCTTCCACGAGGCTGGCCCCCTGCACCTGCACGACGAGCTGCGGAAACTCCTGCGCGAGCCGCTGCTGGAGCCTGGTTCGCACCTCTTCGCCCAGGCGGCTGGAGCTGATCGCGCCGGCGGCGACCACGCCGGCCACCGTCACCGGCAGAGCCCAGCGCACGAGCATCCAGAGCGTGTCGGCGAGCGGTTTCAAGGCGGCGATGCCAGGGGACGGAACGGGCCGGGGAAAGTACGTGCGTCGCCGACCGAGGGTCAAGACACCATGGAACCGCCTCATCCCCGGAAAGAACGCCATTCCCCCAGCCTGCGGCCCCCTGCTATAGTGCCCCCTC
>JBJTSM010000827.1:0-4479 GCA_046076685.1 Planctomycetia bacterium
CATTCGCTGCCGCTCTCGTGCGAGGAACGGGTCGAACTCCGGATCCGGAAGGCGTTCGACTATGCCTTCTCGGCCGGGCCGCCCGCAGGTGGAGGCGTGCCCAAGGTGGTGTTCGAACGCATCGGCACGGAGCCCTTCGAACTGCTCGGGCAGCGGGTCGTGCCGCTGCGGCTCAAGCACGGTCCCTTCGACGTGCTCGGCTTCCGTTTCGGCAACCTCGCCTACTGCACCGACACGAATGCCATTCCCGACGAGACCTGGCCGCTGCTCGAGGGGCTCGACACGCTGATCCTCGACTGCCTGCGGTCCACACCCCACCCCACGCATTATTCCCTTCCCGACGCGCTCGCCGTGGCGGCCCGCGTGCGGGCCAGGCGGACGCTCTTCGTGCACATGGGCCACGAGCTCATGCATGCCGCCACGCAGGCCGGGCTGCCCGCCGGCATCGAGCTGGCCTACGACGGCCTCGTCGTGCCGCTGACGTGAAACGTCAGTCGAGATCGAGACGCCGCAGCCGCAGCGAGTTGGCGATCACCGAGAGCGAGGAGATGCTCATCGCCGCCGCCGCCAGCATCGGGCTGGTGACATGGCCGATCAGGGGATAGAGCAGGCCCGCCGCCACGGGCAGTGCGAGCAGGTTGTAGGCGAACGCCAGGGCCAGGTTCTGGCGGACGTTGCGCATGGTGGCCTGCGACAGATCGATCGCGCGGGGCACCGCGGCGAGGCCGCCCGAGAGCAGCGTGAGGTCGGCCGTCTCGAGCGCCACGTCGGCCCCCGATCCCATGGCGATCCCCACGTCGGCCGCCGCGAGGGCGGGGGCGTCGTTGATGCCGTCGCCGACGAAGACCACGCTCGTGCCGTCGGCCCGACCGGCCTTCAGGGCGGTGAGCCGCTCGGCCTTGTCCCGCGGCGCGAGGCCGCCGGTCGCCCTCGCGATGCCGACGTTTGCGGCGGCCTCGTGGGCGGCCGCGGGCGTGTCGCCGGAAAGCATCTCCATCGTGAGGCCGCGCCGCGCAAGGTCGGCGATCACGGCTGCCGCCTCCGGCCGCGGCGGATCGGCCAGGCCGAAGGAACCGACGTAGCGGCCGTCGATCGCCGCGTGGATCGTCGTCGCGGCGGTCGGCGGCGGCGCGTCGAGCGGAATGCCGCGATCATGAAGCAGTGCCGCGTTGCCGACCAGCACCGCCGCTCCCTGCACCTTCCCCACGACCCCGCGGCCGACGATCGCCTCGACCGCCTCCGGCCGCACCGGGGCGATGCCGGCGGCGGCGGCGGCCTGCGCGAACGCCCGCCCCAGCGGATGCTCGCTCGAAGCCTCCAGACTGGCTGCGTGGAACACGAGCGTGCGAAACGGTTCCTCCGCGAGCCTCGCCGGCGCCGCGGTCACGTCGTCGACGACGAGAGACCGGCCGTCGGGGGCCGCCGCCAACGCCGACACGATCCGCGGTCGACCCTGCGTGAGCGTGCCGGTCTTGTCGAACACGATCGTGCCCGGACGGGAAAGCGTCTCCATCGCCTCGGCCGAGCGGACGAGGATGCCCGACTTCGCCCCGCGGCCGATGGCCACCGTCATCGCCAGCGGCGTCGCCAGCCCCAGGGCGCAGGGACAGGCGATGACGAGCACGCTCACGGCCGAGAGCAGCCCCAGTGCCATCCGCGGCTGCGGGCCGAACGCCGACCAGCCCAGGAAGGTGGCCAGCGCGATCGCCAGTACGATCGGCACGAAGATCGCGGAGATCCGGTCGGCCAGTTGTTCGATCGGCGCCCGCTTCTCGTGGGCCTCGCGGACGAGCCTGGCAATCCGGGCGACGAGGGCGCCGTCGGTGGCCGTCTCGGCTTCGATGACGATCGCGCCGACGCCGTTGATCGCACCGCCGAGCACGCGGTCGCCGACGGAGCGAGGCACCGGCATCGGCTCGCCCGTCAGCAACGATTCATCGCAGGTGGTCGCGCCTTCGCGGACAATGGCATCGGTGGGGATCCGGCCTCCCGGTTTCACGCGGAGCAGGTCTCCCTTCCGCACGAGAGCCAGCGGAATCGTCTCGCCGCCCGGTTCCCGCTCGGCCGTCGGCGGGCTCAAGTCCATGAGCGAGCGGATGGCGGCGGTCGTGCCGCGGCGGGCCCGGCTCTCGAGCAGTTGCCCGAGCAGGACGAGCACCACGATCATGCCGGCCGATTCAAAAAACACCTCCACGCTGCCGTCCGGCCGGCGGAACGCGTCGGGAAAGATGTGAGGAAAGAGCGTGGCGACGGCGCTCACGCCCCAGGCCACGAGCACGCCCAGACTGATGAGCGAAAACATCGTCGGCCGGCCGCGGCGGAAGCCCGCGACTCCGCCCGAGAGAATCGGCCAGCCGCCCCAGAAGACGATCGGCGTCGCGAGGAGCAGCTGGAGCCAGTTGCCGGTCTGCCCGGCCAGCCAGCCTGGCAGCAGGCCGCCTCGGCCGCCTGCCGTGGCGGCATGCCCTGCATGCTCGCCATGGAAGAGCATGCCGAGCATCGCCACCGCCATGAGCAGAGCCGCGAGGACGCCCCAGATCATCAGCCAGACGACGGGCCGGCTGGCCCGCAGGCTGCGGTCGCCGGTGGCCGTGGCCTCGTGGCCGATCGGTTCGAGCGGCATGCCGCAGATGCCGCAGGTGCCGGGCGAACCACTCGTCACCTGCGGGTGCATCGGACACCGCCAACCGAATTCCCCCGCGGCCGCCTTCGCGCAGCAGGGCTTCACGACGGGCGGCTCGGCCGCGGGCTGAATGACGTCGAGCTGCATAGGAAAAAGGTGCCAGCCACCAAATCTGGGCAAGATGGAGGGATGGTCTGCCTGGGTTATCCATTTTTGGTGGCTGGCACCATTTTTGAGAGGAGATGGGCCGCGGCGCCATCGTCTATTGCCGCTTCGGCGGCGGCCCGCGCCGCCGGGAGGTCGCCGGCCTTGCCCGCAGCCCAGAGCACCGCGGCGGCGTTGAGCACCACCACGTCCCGGCGCGGGCCGCGCTCGCCCGCAAGCACGCCGCGGATCGCGGCGGCGCTCTCCGCGGGGCCGGCCACGGCCAGCTCCTCGATGCGGGTGGCGGGCTGCATCGCGATGCCGAAGTCCTCGGGCGTCCAGCGTCGCCGTGTCGTCGATCCCGCCGAGACGTCGATGACGTCGGTGGGGCCGAAGAGACTGACCTCGTCGAAGACCCGTTCCTGGGCGGCGCCGGCCGTGTGATGGCCGACGTGGCCGGAGACCACGAGCGTGCGCCGTGCGCCCAGCATGCGCGCCGCCTCGGCCAGCGATTCGCGGGCCGAGGCCCGGCCGACGCCGATCACCTGCACCGCGGCACCGGCAGGATTGCAGAGCGGCCCCACCAGATTGAACACCGTCGGCCGGCCGAGCGACCGCCGCAACGGCCCCACGCGGGCCATGGCCGGATGATGCACCGGCGCCAGGCAGAAGCAGATGCCGAGCTGCTCCAGTTGCCGCGAACAGGTCTCCGGCGGCACGCCGACCGTGACCCCCAGCTGTTCGAGCACGTCGGCCGATCCGGTGCGGCTGGTCACCGCGCGGTTGCCATGCTTCGCCACGGGCAGACCCGCCGCGGCGACGACGAGCGCCGCCGCCGTCGAGATGTTGAACGAGCCGCAGCCGTCGCCGCCGGTGCCGCAGGTGTCTGCCACGAGCTGGTGCGGGCTCGAAACGGCGAGCATCCGGCCCCGCAGGGCCTCGGCCACGCCGGCGATTTCATCGGCCGACTCGCCAAGGTCGGCCAGCGCGACGAGCCAGCGGCCGAAGGCGTCGAGATCGACCTCGCCTGCCAAAACGCCGTCGACCAGCCGGCGCGTCTCCTCCCGGCCGGCATGGCGGCCCTGCCGCAGGCGGTCGAGGGAGCCGAGAATATCGGGGGTGTCTGACGGGCGATCCATGGAAAACTCGCCGGAGTGGTCGGGCCGGATGAAGCCGGCGGCAGGACCGGCCGGTTTCGGCTACTCTTTCCCCATCAGCCTACTCCACGCGGCGCCGGGCGTCGCGCGGAATGTCACGATGCCGCGGCCGCCCCATGCCCAGTCTTGAGACCCTCGCACGATCGATCGCACCCCGGAGGAGCCTGCCACCGTGCCGCGCAAGGTGATTCTGGACGTCGATCCGGGGATCGACGACGCCGTGGCGGTGGCCATGGCCCTGTTCGATCCGCGGCTGGAGGTGCTTGCCGTCACGGCGGCCGGTGGCAACGTGATGCCCGAGCAGGCCACCGGCAACCTGCAGGCGATCGTCGCCTACCTCGATCCGCCGCGACTGCCGCGGATCGGCATCGCCCCCACCGATACGGCCCTCCCGGAGAAGCCCTTCAACATGCACGGCGGGGATGGGCTCGGCGGCATCGACCTGCCGCGGGCCCAACTGCACGGCGGGCACGTGGCGGAGAAGGTGATGTGGGAGACGATCCGCGCGAATCCCCGCGAGGTGACGATCGTCAGCCTGGGACCGCTCACGAACCT
>JBJTSM010000828.1:0-3913 GCA_046076685.1 Planctomycetia bacterium
CCCCGCAGCCGCTCGAGCAGCTGATCGGGATGGGACGGCTCGACGAAGATCGTGATGGTCTCAGGATACCTCGCCAGAATCGAAAGTGTACCCTCGACGTCGATTTCCAGGACCACCCACCGTCCGGCCGCCAAACGGGGGGCCACCTCGTCCACCAACGTGCCGTACCAGTATTGCCGGCCGTAGACCTGGCAGCACTCCAGAAACTCGCCGGCGGCGCGTCGGCGGTCGAATTCGTCGGCCCCGATGAAGTGGTAGTCCACCCCGTCGCGTTCACCGACGCGGGGCGGCCGGGTGGTGGCCGACACGCTCGGAATGAGATGGGGGAGGTCCGCCAGGAGCCGTCGCAGGATCGTGGTTTTGCCGACCCCCGAGGGGCCGGAGATGACGACGAGTTTGCCCGGGCGCTGTGCCATCCAGATGTTCTAACGCGGCGACCGGTCAGTTGAAAAGGTGCCTTTCACTCGATGTTTTGCACCTGTTCGCGGAGCCGCTCGATCCGGGTCTTGAGATCGACCACCATGTGGGCGATGGCCACGTCGACCGACTTCGAGGCGATCGTGTTGGCCTCCCGGGCCAATTCCTGCGACAGGAAATCGAGCGACCGGCCGGGCGACTCCTCCCCCAGGAGCCGGTCGAATTGGGCCACGTGGCTCTCCAGCCGCACCAGTTCCTCGGCGATATCCGAGCGGTCGGCGATGAGCGCCACCTCGCGGGTCAGGTCGGCGGCGGAGAGCGTCGCCCCGCTGCCCTCCAAGAGCTTCGTCACCCGGTCGGCCAGCCGCGTGCGGTGTTCGGCGAGCACGGCCGGCACCCGCTGGCGGATGGCGGCGATCGACGCCGTGATCTCCTGGCAGCCGCCCCGCATGTCGCGGGCCAGCGCGTCGCCTTCGGCCCGCCGCATGCGTTCGAGGCCGTCGAGGGCGGCGTCGAGCCCGCGGGCAATCAGCGGCCAGACCTGCTCGACGGCGTCGTTCGAGGGCGGCGTATCCACGAGCACACCAGGCAGGGCGAGGATTCCGTCGATCGTCCGCGGTGCCGGGATGCGATGCGAGGCGCAGAAGTCCTCGAGATCGTCGAGATAGGCCCCGAGTTGGCCGCGATCGAACTTCCGGCCGGCCGGTACGGCGGGCCCGGCGACGTCGAGCGTCATCTGCACCGCGCCGCGGCGGACGCGGCTGCGGATGGCGGCTTCTATCCGGGGCTCGAGCATCGCGAAGGCGTCGCGGGATCGCATCGCAAGCTTGAAGAAGCGGTTGTTGACCACCCTGAGTTCAACCCGGCAGGTGGTCGGTCCCGCGGCCGCGAAGCCCTCGCCGCAGCCGGTCATGCTGATCGCCATGGTCTAGGGCCCCGGTGGCTCGCCGCCCAGTAAATGCGTGGTGGACGCGTGCCTATTTCGCGGGTGCCGGCTCGGCCGGGGCCGCGGGGGCGGCCTCGGCAGCGGTCGCGGCAGGCACCGCCGTCGCAGGGGATTCCGCCGGCTTGGCTTCGGCGGCCGGTGTCGCCGGCAGGCTGAGCGAGTCGCCGCCGTCGGCGGCCGGTCCGCTCGGCGGGGCGGCCGGTGTCTGGGGAGGCGTCTGCGACGGAGCCTGGGGAATGGTGGACTGCGCGGGCGTCATCGGCGCGGTCGCCTGCGGGGCGGCGCCGCCGAGTTCGCTCGAGATGAGCGACTTCTGCCGGCCGAGCAGGTTGGTCGCCAGCAGGCAGAGCACGATCCAGAAGGCCGCCACGCCCACCGTGATCCGCGTGAACAGGTCGCCGGCCTTCGTGCCGAAGGCGCTCTGACCGCCCATGCCGCCGAGCGCCCCGGCGAGCCCGCCGCCGCGGCCCCGCTGGACCAGCACGAGCAGGATCAGGAAGAGCGATGTCAGGACGAGCATCGACCCGAGCAACAGACGGACAAGCGTGGTCATGGGAACGGCGGGCTCCGAAGCGTTACGGGCGTAGAAGAATCGATCAGAAGAGGGAAAACGGTAGGGTACTCTGCGACGGCCATGCGGCCTACCCCAATCGCCGCCGCCGGGGCGGCGGGATCAGGCAAAGGCCTTGGCGATGCCGAGGAAATCGTCGGCTTTGAGGCTCGCGCCGCCGACGAGGGCCCCGTCGATGTCGGGTTGGGCGGCGAGGTCGGCCGCGTTGTCGGGCTTGACGCTGCCGCCGTATTGGATGCGCACCTTGGCGGCGACCGCCGGCGAGGCGAGCCCGCCGAGCAGCTGACGGATGAGGGCGTGCACCTCCTGCGCCTGCTGCGGGGTGGCCACCTTGCCGGTGCCGATGGCCCAGACGGGCTCATAGGCGATCACGACTTGTTCGAGATCGGCGGCCGACAGGCCCGCCAGCGAGCCGTTGATCTGCGTGGTGACGACCGCCTGGGTGCGGTTGCCCTCGCGTTCCTCGAGCGTTTCACCGACGCAGACGATCGGCACGAGCCCGGCGGCCAGCGCGGCCTTCGTCTTGGCGTTGACGATCGCGTCGGTCTCGCCGAAGAGGGTGCGTCGTTCGGAATGGCCGAGGATCACGTAGCGGCAGCCGAGGTCGACGAGCATCGGCGGCGCCACCTCGCCGGTGAAGGCCCCGCTGGCCTTGTCATGCATGTTTTGCGCGCCGAGCGCCACGCCCGAGGGGCTCGTCGCGCCCGTCAGGCCGAGCGCCCCGCCGACGGTGCCCACGTAGAGTGCGGGCGGGCAGAGGACGAGTTCCACGCCGCCCGCTTCCCGCGAGCGGCCGGCCACGGCCTGGGCGAGGTCCGCCGCCTTGGCCCGATCGAGGTTCATCTTCCAGTTGCCGGCGACGATTTTTCTGCGTGACATGGGATGGCTCCTAGTGTCCGCGGATCATAAAGGGGAACACGCGGCCGGGGAAGCACTCAGCCCACGGCGGCGGCGGCGGCGTAGGAGCCGAGGGTCACCACCCGTTTGCAGCGTTTTTCGAGCGCCGCGATGGCCCGGCGGACGCGGAGGTCGTCCCGATGCCCCTCGAGTTCGACGAAAAAGATGTAGCCCCGCTCCTCGCCCGGCATGGGAAAAGACTCGATCCAGGTGAGGTTGAGCTTCTGTTTCTTGGGGATCGCCAGCGCGTCGGCCAGGCCGCCGGGCCGGTGCTCGATCTCGAACATCAGCGAGGTCTTGTCGCGGCCGGTGCGGCTGGCGTCGGCATGTCCGATCACGGCGAAGCGGGTGGTGTTGCCGGCGATGTCCTCGATGTTTTCGGCGATCACGCCGAGGCCGTGGTGGACGCCCGCCTGCCGGCTGGCGATGGCCGCGGCGTGGGGCGTCTTCGCCGCCATTTCGGCGGCAGCGCTCGTGCTCGTCACCTCGACGAGCCGGGCACCGGGCAGGTGGCGGGCCAGCCAGTTGCGGCACTGCGAGAGGGCCTGCGGCCGGCTGTACACCTCCTTGATCGACGCCCGATCGCAGGCGGCCAGGAGCGTGTGGTGGATGCGGAGCGGCACCTCGGCGCAGATCTTGACGGGCAGCCGGGAAAAGTTGTCTAGCGTGTCGGCGATCCGGCCGTCGGTGGAGTTTTCTAGGGGCACGACGCCGTAGTGCGAATGGCCGGCGTGCACCTCCTCGAAGGCCGCCGAAATGCTGGCCACCGGCACGAATTCCACGGAACTGCCGAAGCGGTGCAGGGCGGCCAAGTGGCTGTAGGTCCAGGCCGGGCCGAGGTGGGCCACGCGGAGATGCTGCTCGATCGCCCGCGAGCCCGAGATCAGCTCACGCCAGATCGCCTTGAGGCTCTCGCCCGAGAGCGGGCCCTGGCTCGAGGACACCACCTTCTCGAGCACCATCTCCTCGCGGGAGGGGTCGTAGGTGACCTGGCCGTTCGACTGTTTCAGGTGGCCTATCTGCCGGGCGAGTTCCGCCCGTTCGTTGACGAGCCCGACCAGTTCCCGGTCGATTTTGTCGAT
>JBJTSM010000829.1:0-3264 GCA_046076685.1 Planctomycetia bacterium
CCGCACCACCGCCGAGGCGGATGCCGTCTTCTACAACACCTGCAGCGTGCGGCAGCATGCCGAAGACAAGATCTATTCCGCCCTCGGCCGGATCCGCCTCGAGAAGCAGCAGCGGCCGGGCCTCGTCGTGGGCGTGCTCGGGTGCATGGCCCAGAAGGACCGGGAGCTGGTCCGCAAGCGGGCGCCGTGGGTCGATCTCGTCGTCGGCCCCGGGCAACTGCACCGCGTGCCCGGTCTCGTCGACGAGGTGCTCGCCGGCGGCGGGCCCCGGCTGGAGGTGAGCCTCGACCGCACCGGCGGCAGCCGCGAGGCGATCGCCCGGAGCTTCGAGAGCTACGACCCCGACCGCGATCCGCAGATGCGGCCCACGCCGTTCCAGGCCTTCGTGCGGACGCAGACGGGCTGCGACAAGTTCTGCGCGTTCTGCGTGGTGCCGCACGTCCGCGGCCCCGAGCAGGCCCGCTCGCCGGAGACGATCCTCGCCGAGACGCGGAAGCTCGTCGCCGAGGGCTGCCGGGAGATCACGCTCATCGGCCAGACCGTCAACAGCTACCGCTGGAAGGATGGCGGCAAGACGACGCGGCTCGCCGACCTGCTCGTGCTGCTCGACGCGATCGACGGGCTCGACCGGATCAAGTTCGTCACCAACTATCCGCGCGACATGACCGACGACCTGATCGCGGCCGTCCGCGACCTGCCGAAGGTGAGCCACTACCTCCACGTGCCGGCGCAGCACGGCTCCGACGAGGTGCTCACGCGGATGAAACGCGGCTATTCGATCGGTGAATACATGGAGATGCTGGGCCGGCTGCGGGAGGCGATCCCGCACGCGGCCGTGACGAGCGACTTCATCGTCGGCTTCTGCGGGGAGACCGACGCCGAGTTCCAGGCCACGCTCGACCTCGTCCGCACGGCCGACTTCAAGAACAGCTTCATCTTCAAATACAGCCCGCGTCCCGGCACGAAAGCCTTCGACCGCCAGCCCGACGACGTGCCGGAGGCGGTGAAGAAGGAGCGGCACCAGGCGCTGCTCGAGGCCCAGACGGCCGTCAGCCTCGCCGGCAACCTGCGGTTCATCGGCACCCGGCAGCAGGTGCTCGTCGAGGGATTGTCGGTTCGCGACGAACGTCGGCAGGGCGAGACGCCGCCGACTCCCGACGGCATCGTGCAGCTCACCGGCCGGACGATGTGCGACCGGATCGTGGTCTTCGACGCCCCGCTGCGGCTCGTCGGCCGCCTCGTCGACGTCGACATCCAGGCCGCGGCCGCCTGGTCGCTGGCCGGAGACGTCGCCGACGGCCTCGCGGAGGCGGTTCCCTTGGAAGACCTCTCCCTGGAGCACGATCAGGCGGCATCCTCGCCCGTCTACGGCATCGATCTCACGGCCGTCTCCGGCCGGCGACCGGTGTCGGCCGGCCACTCCGGCCCGCCGGCGGCCGATGCGGCACCTGGAGCCTAGCCGTGCCCACGGACTTCCCCGGTTCGATCGCGGAGATGGAGCGGCTCCTCGACGAGCCCGCCGCAGCGGCGGAGTGGGGACGCCGGGCGGGACTCGCCGATCCCCTCGCCGCCCACCGCGCGCTCTGTGGACTCGCCTCGCATGGACTCACGCTCGATCTGCTGGCCTTGCTCTGCGGCCGGCTCGGCCGGCTCCTGCCGACCGCGAGCGATCCCGACCGCGTGCTCGTCGCGGTCGAACGGCTGATCGGGGCCGTTCGCAGCCCGCTCTCCACCGGCACGCTCTTCCAACGCGACCCGCGGAGCCTGGAGATCCTCGTCAAGCTCTTCTCGGCCAGTCCCTACCTCGCCGAGATGGTGATCCTCGATCCGGAATCATGGGAGCAGGTGCGGATCGGGGAGGGCAGGCCCGAGAGCCGCCAGACGCTGGCCGCGGCCCTGGCCGCCGAGACGGCCCTGCTCGTCGAGCCCGACTGCGTGATGCGGGCCCTCCGCCGGTTCAAGCGGCGCGAGACGCTCCGCATCGCCTACGGCGACATCGTCGGCGAACAGCGGCTCGAGACGGTGGTGGCGCAGATCTCGCACGTCGCCGACTGCGTGGTGCAGGCGGCGGTCGCGTCGGCCGTGTCGCGGCTGGAAAAACTCCGGGGCATTCCCCGCGGGCCGGCCGGTGAGCGGGCCACGATCGCGGTGATCGCGCTGGGCAAACTCGGCGGCGCCGAGCTGAACTACTCCAGCGACATCGACCTCGCATTCGTCCATTCGCACGACGGCCGGGTGGAGGGGCCCAAGCCCTGTTCGAACGCGGAGTTCTTCGAACGCGTGGTGCAGGAGGCGGTGCGGCTGATCGGCGAGCCGACCGATCTGGGAATCGCCTACCGCGTCGACCTGCGGCTGCGGCCCCATGGTGCGGGCGGCCCGGCGACCATGTCGCACGAGGACCTGCTCCAGTATTACGACCGCCAGGGCCGAACCTGGGAACGGCAGGCGTGGGTGAAGGCCCGCTGCGTCGCCGGCGACGAAACGCTCGCAGCGCGGGTGATCGCCGAGATGGAGCCGTGGGTCTACCAGCGCTGGCTGACGCGGGCCGACATCAGCGGCATCAAGGCGCTCAAGCGGCGGATCGAGCACCGGGCCATCCGCGAGGGGGTCGACGCGGCCGACATCAAGAACGGGCGTGGCGGCATCCGCGACATCGAGTTCACGATCCAGTTCCTGCAGCTGTTGAGCGGCGGCGACACGCCGCGGATCCGCACCGGCACCACGCTCGAGGCGATCCGGCGGCTCGCCGAGACGGGCGGCCTCACCGATCAGGAACGCGGCATCCTCGAACGCACCTACACCCTCCTGCGGACCGTCGAGCATCGGCTCCAGATCCTCTACGACCGCCAGACGCATCTCGTGCCACAGGACCAACAGGAATTCGCCAGGCTGGCGGTGCGGATGGGCTACGGCACGGCCGCGGCGGCCGCCGAGCGGCTGCGCCGCGAACTGGCCGATGCGACGGACGTAAACCGGCGGATCCTCGACCATCTGCTGCACGATGCGTTTCCGGAGGATGCGGAGCCGGAGCCGGAGGTCGATCTGGTGCTCGATCCGACGCCGCCGGAGGCCTTCGTCCGCGAGGTGCTGTCGCGGCACCGCTTCCGCGACGGCGCGGCGGCGCATCGGGCGCTCGAAGCGCTGGGCGAGGAGAAGGTGCGGTTTCTCTCCACGCGGCGGTGCCGGCATTTCCTCGCGGCGATCGCGGCCCGGCTGCTCTCCGCCATCGCGACCACGCCCGACCCCGACGCCACGCTGACGAAC
>JBJTSM010000830.1:0-3622 GCA_046076685.1 Planctomycetia bacterium
CACGCCTTCCGACATGCTCACCCGCTGGCTGTTGGGCAGCACGTCGGAGGCGGTGCTCACGAACGCCGCGGCGAGCGTGCTGATCATTCCGGTGGAGAAGACGGCGTGAGACAACGGGCCACGAAGGCCGCGTAGTCTTGCGGCGTGTCGATGCCACGGGCCGCGTGGTCGATGACGCCCGCCACGATCGGGATCCCCGCCTCGATCACCCGCAACTGCTCGAGGCTCTCGACCACCGCAAGCCGCGATTCCGGTAGCGTGTCCCACGCTTCCAGCACCCGCCGGCGGTAGGCATAGAGCCCGACGTGCTGCCAGTAGAGCGGCGGCGTCGACGCCAGGAGCGACTCCGACCAGTCTCGGGCCGCGGGCACCGGAGCCCGGCTGAAGTACACGGCCCGCCAGGCGCCCGGCACCGCCGCGCCGACCGCCGCGCCCGCGACTGCCTTCTGCCGCCAGGGCGTGAGCACCGCCTTCACGGCGGACGGATCGTGCAGATCCTCACTCCGCTTGAGCGGCGTCACGAGCGTGGCGACGCCCGCTTCGGGGCAGCGGTCGAGCAGATCGATCGCCGCGTCGATGGCCTTCGCGGCCAGTTCAGGCTCGTCTCCCTGCACGTTGACGATCACCTCCGCCTCCGGCAGCCTGCCGAGTGCCTCGACGATGCGGGCCGTGCCGCTCGGGGCATCGGCGGAGGTCATCACGGGATCGCCGCCGAAGGCCCGCACGGCCGCGGCGATCTCCTCGCTGTCGGTGGCGACGACCACATGCCCCGCCCGCGCAGCCCCCTGGGCCGCCCGCCAGGTGTGTTCGATGAGCGTGCGGCCGGTGTCGGCCAGGAGCATCTTGCGGGGAAGCCGCTGGCTGGAGAGCCGGGCCGGAATGACGATGATGGCTGGATGCATGGCGAAACCACCTGTTGCAGGTTCCACGGGCATTTTTCCGGAGAATAATCGGGTGGCCCGCCCGGGGGCCATGCCAGTACATTCCGAAGAGTGCGGTGTGTGCCACCCGCTGCCCGAGCCCCTGCCGGAGGATTCACCATGTGCGGCATCGTCGGCTACGTCGGATTTCGTCGCGCCAGCGACCTCATCATCGAAGGCCTGAGGCGGCTGGACTACCGCGGCTACGACTCCGCTGGCCTGGCCGTCCTCGACGACGACGCGGCCATCCACGTGCTCAAGGCGGCCGGCCGGCTCGTGCGGCTCGAGGCGCTCGTCCGCCAGGACGTGCCCGACAGTTCCATCGGCATCGGCCACACGCGGTGGGCCACGCACGGCCCGCCGACCGACGGCAACGCGCATCCGCACCTCGGCGGCTGCGGCAGCGTGGCCGGTGCGGCCCCGGGCGCTGCGCCCGCCGTGGCCGTGGTCCACAACGGCGTCATCGAGAACTACCGCGGCCTCAAGACGAGGCTCGAGGCCGAGGGCTACGTGTTTCGCTCCGAGACCGACTCGGAGGTGATCGCCCACCTGATCGACAGCTGCCTCGCGAAAGCGGTCGCGGCCGGGGCGCGGGTGACCGACGAACCGGCCGACTCGCCCGAGGTGGTGGCGGTGCGCGAGGCGATCGCGCAGCTGCGCGGCACCTACGGCCTGCTCGTGCTCTTCCGCGACCGGCCCGACCTGCTGGTGGCCGCCCGCCTGGGCAGCCCGCTGGTGGTGGGCGTGGGCGACGGGGAGCACTTCGTCGCCAGCGACGCCAACCCGCTCGCCGGCCATGCCGACCGGATCGTCTATCTGGCCGACCACGAGGCGGCCGTGATCACGTCGGGCTCGCTCCGCGTGCTCCATCGTGACGCCGGCCGGATCGAGCCGGCGGTGCGGCCGCTGGAACTTTCAGCCGAAGACGTGGGGATGGGCGATTACGCCCACTTCATGCTCAAAGAGATCCACGAGCAGCCCGAGACGATCCGGGCCGCCATGCGGGGCCGGCTCTCGCGGGACGACGCCACCGCGGTGTTCGGCGGACTCAACCTCACGCCCCGGCAGTTGCAGCGGATCAACCGCATCGTGCTCACCGGCTGCGGCACGAGCTGGCACGCGGCGCTCGTCGGCGAATACCTGATCGAGGAGTTCGCCCGCCTGCCGGTCGAGGTGGAATACGCCAGCGAGCTCCGCTACCGCAACCCGCCGCTCGACGAGGGCACGCTGCTCTTCGCGATCACGCAGTCGGGCGAGACGGCCGACACGCTGGCCGCCCTCCGCGAGATCAAGCGCAAGGGGCATCCCACGCTGGCCATCTGCACCGTGGTGGGCAGCACGATCGCCACCGAGGCCGACGGGGGCATCTACCTGCACGCCGGCCCGGAGATCGGCGTGGCGAGCACGAAGGCCTTCACGAGCCAGTGCGTGGTGCTCGCGCTGTTGGCCCTCTACTTCGGCCGCCTGCGGCACATGAGCTACGAGCGCGGCCTCGAATTCCTCGACGCGCTCGAGCGGCTGCCGGACCTCGTGGCCGAGGCGCTCAAGGCCGACGGGGCGATCCGGCGGATCGCGGAGCGGTATCAAGATGCCAACACGTTTCTTTATCTCGGCCGCCAGTACAACTTCCCGGTCGCGCTCGAGGGGGCGCTCAAGCTCAAGGAGATCTCCTACATCCACGCGGAGGGCTATCCGGCCGCGGAGATGAAGCACGGGCCGATCGCGCTGGTCGACTCGGCGACGCCGAGCGTGTTTCTCATTCCGCAGGGGGCGGTCTACGACAAGGTGCTGCTCAACGTGGAAGAGATCAAGGCCCGCAAGGGTCCGGTGATCGCGATCTCGAGCCCGGGGGACGGCCGCGTGCGGGATCTGGCCGACGACGTGATCGAGATTCCGGAGGTGCCCGAGTTCCTCCAGCCGATCGTGGCCGCGGTACCGCTGCAGCTCCTGGCCTACCACATCGCGGTCTTGCGGGGCTGCGACGTGGACAAGCCGCGAAACCTCGCCAAGAGCGTGACGGTGGAGTAGGGGCGGCCGAAAAACCGGCGGGCGAGGCGGGCGGTTCCCCGCCTCGCCTTGCGTCCTTCCGGTCGGCTGGTACGATCAGGAATCTGCCGGGAGACCGGCGTCACTCGCCCGAGTGGCGGAATTGGCAGACGCGCAAGATTCAGGTTCTTGTCCAGGTAACTGGGTGGAGGTTCAAGTCCTCTCTCGGGCATTTTCGGCGGACGGTGGGGCGGCACTTTCTCGCAGCGTTCGCGGCCGTCCTTCGCCTTGATTCGTTCTCTGCCGGGGCCGTTCTTCGCCCGTCCCCGTTGCTCCCGTGTACGGCTTCGGTAGGATTGCATCCGAGGCTGTAGCTCATTCGGTAGAGCATCGGACTTTTAATCCGTTGGTCCTGGGTTCGAGCCCCAGCAGCCTCACTGGATTGACGCTCGGGGATCACTATCGGAAGCATCGGATAGTTGACATACAAGCGGCGGTCCAACGCCTCTCCCCATCCAAGCCCGAAGCGCGAGCGAGGGACTGGCTTCACGCGACGGCTCGGCCATCCTGGCCGACCGTCGCTGGGCGACCGCAGGCCGCTGGCAAGAACCCGGCCCTCCAGGCCTTGCACTGCGGGGATCCGCTTTCCCTCGCTTGCGCTTCGGGCTTGCATGGGACATGGCTCATGCAGGCGAGCCTCGTTCGGCGACGCGCTC
>JBJTSM010000831.1:0-2303 GCA_046076685.1 Planctomycetia bacterium
GCACGGTGCGGAGCGGCGCCCGCAGCGAGCCGCTCGGCGAGGTGGTCATCCCCAGCTTCACGTTCCTGGCCGGGCCGGCCGCGATCCTCTGGAACAACCTGCGGCCCGTGTTCGTCGACGTCGATCCGCGGACGACGAACGTCACGGTGCAGTCGGTGGCGGCCGCGATCACGCCCCGCACGGTGGCCATCTCGGCCTGCCACAATTTCGGCAATCCCTGCGACGTGGCGGGGCTCGCCGCGCTCGCCGCCGAGCACGGTCTGCCGCTCATCGTCGACGCCGCCCATGGCTTCGGCTCGAGCCTGCACGGTCGGCCGGTGGGCGCCGGCGCGACGGCGCAGGTGTTCAGCCTGTCGCCCACGAAGCTGCTGGTGGCCGGCGAGGGGGGCATCGTGGCCACCGACTGCGACTGCCTGGCGCACTTCGTCCGGCTGGGGCGGGAGTATGGCAACGACGGCTCCTACGACGCGCTCTTCGCCGGCGTGAACGGCCGGATGCCCGAATTCAGCGCCGCGATGGCGCTCGCGTCGCTCGCGAAGCTCGACGAGGTGGCCGACCGGCGGCGGCGGATCGCGGCCCGTTATCGCCGCGAGCTCGAGCAGTTGCCCGGCATCGGCTTCGTCGAGTCGGCAGCCGGGGCCCTTTCGAGCTTCAAGGATTTCTCGATCCCGATCGATCCGGCGCGGTTCGGGATGACCCGCGACTCCGTGCGGCGGTCGCTGGCCGCCCGCGGCATCGAGACACGAACCTACTACGATCCGCCCTGCCACCGGCAGACGGCGTTCGAGCATTTCCACGATCGATCGCGGCCGCTGCCGGCCACCGAACTGCTTTCGGCCCGCAGCCTCTCGCTGCCGATCGGGGCCCACGTGGACGATTCCGTGGTGGACGAAATCTGCGAGGCGGTCGCCACCGCGAAGGATCTGTCGATCTCGTGACGACGATCGGCCTGTGGTGTGCGTGGTGCGTCGCCACCCTGGTGGTGGCGGCGGTGTTGACCCGCGGCCTGATCGGCTGGACCGCCGCCCGCGGCATCGTCGACACCCCCAACGCCCGCAGCAGCCACACGCGGGTGACGCCACGCGGCGGCGGGCTGGCGATCATCGCCGTCGTGGCCGGCGTCGCGGTCGTGATCGTAATGCTCAGGCCCGTGGAACTTCTGCGGGTGGCCGGGGCGGTCGTGCCGGCCCTGGCGATCGCCGCGGTCAGCTGGCTCGACGACGTGCAGTCGCTGCGGAACCGTACCCGGTTCGCCGTCCACCTGGCGGCCGCGATCGCGGCGACGGCCATGCTCGGCTCGGTCGCGCGGGTCGACCTCGGCTCCTTCGGCATGCTGCGGTTCGGGCCGCTCGCCTGGCCGCTCACGCTGCTCTGGATCGTCGGCCTGACGAATGCCTTCAACTTCATGGACGGCAGCGACGGGATCGCGGGGATCACGGCGGCAGCCGCGGCGGCTGGCATCGCGGCGGCCGCGGCGGCCTGTGGCGCGGGGGCGGTGGCCGTGCTCGCGGCCGCGTTCGCCGGTGCCTCGCTCGGGTTTCTCACGAGCAACTGGCAGCCGGCCCGCATCTTCATGGGCGACGTGGGCAGTGCGTTCTGCGGCTTCCTGCTCGCCGTGCTGCCGCTGGCCGTGCGCGCAGATGCCGTGCCCGAGGTGCTGCCGGTGGCGGCACTGGCGCTCTGGCCCTTCATCTTCGACACCTCGTTCACGCTGCTGCGGCGGCTGCGGGCGGGCGAGAACATCTTCCAGGCGCATCGCAGCCATCTCTACCAGCGGCTCGTGATCGCCGGCTGGTCGCACCGCGCCGTGGCGATGCTCTACGGCGGCCTGTCGGCGTTCGGGGCGGCGGTTGGGGTGGCGGCGCTATTCGATCCTGCGGTGCGTCGGGCGGCCGATCAGGTGGCCGCCGCGACGCCGCTGGTGGTCGCGGCCTTGCTCGTCGGGCTCGTGGTCGTGGCGGAGCAGACGCGCCGGCGGGCGGCGGCGTGATCCGGTTCGCCTTTCTCAAACGGCTCGGCGACGTGGTGCTGGCGTCGGCCGCGGTGATCCTGCTTGCGCCGCTGTTCGTCGTCGTGTGGCTCGCGGTGCGGATTGCGATGGGCTCCCCTGTGTTCTTCCTCGACACGCGGGCCGGCAAGGACGCGCGGCCGATCCGGATCCGAAAATTCCGTTCGATGCGCGAGGCGGTGGACCGGGATGGCAGGCCGCTTCCCGATGGCGAGCGGCTGAACGCGTTCGGCCGGTTCCTCAGGCGATCGAGCCTCGACGAACTCCCGCAGCTCTTCAGCGTCGTGGTGGGCGA
>JBJTSM010000832.1:0-4802 GCA_046076685.1 Planctomycetia bacterium
AGCGACGGGATCTGCTTCAATCACCCCACGGCGCCGGCGTGATCACAGCCCGCCGTCCAGCGGCAGGCAGACGCCGGTGACGGAATCGTTTTCGAGGAGAAACAGCACCGCATGGGCGACGTGTTCGGGCGGGCCCTCGCGATGCACCGGCCCGGGCAGCACGCAGTTGACCCGCACCCGCGGATTCCGTGCCGCGAATTCCACGGCCAGGCTTCGCGTCAGCGCGGGAATCGCCCCCTTGCTCGGTAGGAAGGCGGCGTGGCCGGCCGAAGGCCGGTCCGCCTCCCCGGCGCCGATCGTGACGATGCCGCCTCCTTCGGGCTGCCGCACCATCACGGCCCCCGCCTCCTGGGCCGCGACGAACGTGCCGACGCAGTTGATGTCGAAGTGGGCCCGCAGGTCGTCGGCCGTCACCTCCTCCAGCGGGCCGGCATGCCGGATCGCCGCGCAGGTCACAAGCGCGTCGATGCGGCCGAAGTGATCGGCCACGCGATGCACCATGGCCCGCACCGGCCCCTCGTCGCGGAGGTTCGCGGTGACCGCCAGGCTGGGCACGCCGGCCGCCTCGAGCCCGGCCGCCAGCGCGCGGGCCTCCGGCAGCGATCCGTGGGCGTGGATGGCCACCGCATGGCCCCGCGCCGCCAGCGCCCGCACCACCGCCGCCCCCACCCGGCCGGTGCCGCCGGTGACCAGCGCCACGCGGCCCGTCTGGGCCATCGTCCCGGGAATGAATGCCGGCGGTTCGTGCATCGACGATCTCCGGGAAGCGGGCGACGGGTCAGTCCTGCTTCTGCTTCGCCTCGTGGAAATCGAGGATCTGCTGCCAGGCCTCCTCGGGCGTTTCGGCGTAGGTGAAGAGGTCGAGGTGGTCGTCGGCGATCACGCCGCTGTCGGCGAGGAACTGGAAGTCGATCACCTTCGACCAGTAGTCACGGCCGAAGAGGATGATCGGCACCGGCTGCATGCGGTGCGTCTGCCGGAGCGTGAGCGTCTCGAACATCTCGTCGAGCGTGCCGAAGCCGCCCGGGAACAGCACGACGGCGGCGGCCCGCAGGATGAAGTGGAACTTCCGCAGGGCGAAATACTTGAACTGGAAGCACAGCTCCGGCGTGATGAACGGATTGGGCTGCTGCTCGCTGGGAAGCTTGATGTTGAGGCCGATCGACTTGCAGCCGACGTCGAACGCCCCACGGTTGGCCGCCTCCATGATCCCCGGCCCCCCGCCGGTGATGACCACGTAGTCCCGCTGATCGTCGCACTGGTTGTCGATCGACACCAGCCGGGCGAACTCGCGGGCCGCGTCGTAATACCTGCAGTAGGAGGCGAGCTGCTCGGCCCGCTTGAGTTCGCGGGCCAGCCCCTTCTGCGTGGCGGGACCGGCCGCGGCCAGGGCGCGGCGGGCCTCCGACAGCCGCCGTTCCGCCGCGGTGCGTTCGACGATCTGTGTGCCGCCGAAGACGATCACCGTGGAGGTGATGTTGTCGGCCTGGAAGGCGAGCTCGGGCTTGCCCAGCTCCAGCAGCATCCGCACGCCGCGCATCTCGGTGCGTTCGAGCAGCCTGCTGTCCTCCTGGGCGAGGCTGTAGCTGGGCGAGGAGAGAATCGCCTCCATGTTTTCCGCCACCAGCGCCACGTCGTCGCCGAGCGTGGTGTCGGGCAGGATGCTGCAGACCTTCGGCCGTGTTCCCGCCGCGCCATTGCCTCCGCCGGATGGCGGCAGCGGCGGCTTGGACGGTGCGGACGTGGGGGTGCGTGGCGGCTTGGGTGTCTTGGCCATGGCGTTTCTCCGTGCCGATGCGTGACTGTGCCGTGATGGCGGCGAACCGTTTATCTTACGAAGCCAACGGCGCGACCGTGCCGATGGCCGGAATCTCCACGTCCCAGCCGCGGGATTCCCGCAGAAAATCCGCCATGCCGCGGGCGGCCGGTGGCTCGCCGTGGACGAGGAAGGTTTTCCGGGGCGCCGGCATGCCGGCGAGCCAGCGGCCGATCTCGCGGCGGTCGGCATGCCCCGAGAGGGCGTCCACCCGTCGCACGGCGGCCCGCACCGGGATGTCCCGGCCGTGGATGCGGAGGAATTTCGCGCCGTCGATCAGGCTGCGGCCGCGGGTGCCGACCGCCTGAAAGCCGGCCACGAGCACCGTGGTCTTGGGGTCGGGCAGCCGCTGGGCGAGGTGGTGCAGGATCCGGCCGCCGTTCATCATGCCGCTGGAGGCGATCACGATCCCCGGCCCGTTGTAGGCGTTGATCGCCTTCGACTCCGCCGACGTCTTCGCCATGCGGACGAACGGCGAGGCGAGCGCCTCGGCCACGCCGGCCATCCGCGCCTCGCTGAAGTCGTGTTCGGCGACGTGCCGGCGAAACACCTCCGTGGCATCCACCGCCATCGGCGAATCGATCCAGACGGGCACCTCCGGCAGCCGTCCCGCGGCCATCAGCGTCCGCAGCAGGTAGACCAGCTGCTGGCAACGGCCGATCGCGAAGGAGGCCACGAGCATCATGCCCCCGCGGGCCAGGGACTCCTTGGTGACCATCTCCAGCTCGTCGAGCGGCCGGCTGGCAGGATGGTCACGGTCGCCGTACGTGCTCTCGCACACGAGGTAGTCACAGGCCGGAGGGGGCACCGGATCGTGGTAGAGCGGCGCGTCGAACCGGCCCACGTCGCCGGAGAAGATGATCCTGATCGGCCGCGCCGCCGTGGCCGCCTCCACCTCGAGGAACGAACTGCCGAGCATGTGGCCGGCGTCGTGAAACCGACACCGCACCGCCAGCGCCGGCTCGAACCAGCTGCCGCGATCCACCGCCTTCACCAGTCGCAGCGCCTTTTCGACGTCGCGCTCGTTGTAGAGCGGCAGCGCCGGCCGGTGCTTCGCATAGCCCTTGCGATTGGCGTAGACGGCGTCTTCCTCCTGGCACTTGGCGGAATCGTAGAGGAGCAGGCCGAGCAGGTCGGCCGTGGCGGGCGACGTGAGGATCGGCCCCTTGAAGCCCTCCCTGGCGAGCCGCGGCAGCCAGCCGGAGTGGTCGATGTGGCCGTGCGTCAGCACGACCGCGTCGATCGTGTCGGCCGGCACGGGAAAGCGGTCCCAGTTCCGCTCGCGGAGGTTCTTCTCACCCTGAAAGAGCCCGCAATCGACGAGCACGCGCGAGCCGCCGACCTCCAGCAGATGCCGCGATCCCGACACCATCCCTGCCGCGCCGAGAAAGGTGATACTGGGAACTGCGAGGCTGGCTTCCCCGCGCGAACTGGTCGTCTCCGGTGGCATCGGGCACTCTCCTAATCTTGATCGTTTGAAGCTTGGTCTTTCGAAGCTTGATCTTTCGAATCTTGAAATTGGACACCGAGGGCGGCCGAGCGAGTCTCTCCGGCCACGAGCAGTTCGCCGGCGCCGATCGCCAGCGACTCGAGCCAGTAGCTCGTGGCGCCGGCATCATGCGTCGAAGGGATGTAGACCATGAGCACCATCCGCCCGTCCAGCCTCCGCAGATCGGTGACCATCCCCAGTTTTGCGATCCGCCGGGCCAACTCGCGGAGGATCGGCATCCGCGGCAGGGGGATCGCCCCCAGCCCCGCCCGATTCAACGTGATCGCCAACTGATTGACGTCCCGCAGCTGGATTTCGAGGTCGAGCCAGGCCACCGCCGCCAGCGGCCCGTAGCCCACGCGGCTGGCGAGCAAGGCCCGCTTGGGCTCGAACAGGATCCGCGGCTGGGACACGCCACGGGGCAGCCAGCCGGGATGGTTGCGCGGCAGATCCGTGGCCAACCAGGCGTTGATCTCAGCGGCGGCGACCGCCGCGTCCCACCGGCCCGGCCGCGCGATCGAGGCATGCCACGCCGAGGCCTTGGAGACCGCCCGCCGCGCCAGAGCCTCGACATCCTCGCCGCCGGGCCCGACCGCCTGGGGATTCGCGGCCTGCCGGTAGAAGCCGGGCTCGTATCGCGCAAGCACCACGACGATCGCCGCCACCGCCAGCAGTCCGCCCAGACCGCCGAGGAGTGCTTTGATCAGGGCGCTTCTGCGCATGTGCCGCCACGGTGATTGCTTCACGGCAGTAGGCTACCCGTGCCGGGCCGGGTTGCAAAATCCGGCCCGGCGTTCCGGCAGCGCCGCTACCCGGTCAGGCCCAGGAGCCGCGGGATGGGCAGTTCCGCCGGCACCTCCAGCGTCACCTCGCCGATCATCGCGTCTTCCAGCTCGTCGCGCAGCACCCGCACGTTCGGCGGTGCCTCGATCCCGATCCGCACCTTGTCGCCGCTGACCCGCACGACCGTGACCACCACCGAATCCCCGACCCGAATCCGTTCGTTCTGCTTTCTTGACAGCACCAGCATCGAGAGCCTCCGTTCACTATGAATGGGTGCGGATGAATGTAGCACGAGCGCTGAACAAATGTCAACCGTTCATCAACCGGGATCCGTGCGGGGACGGCCGAGCGACTGACCGTGGCACCTGCGGGAGCGGAGACAATCCGGCGAACCTTGCCGCAGAGGAAACATCGTCCGGTCAGGCAGACTTTCTTGGCGAGGCGTGGCCAAGCGCCGATGGGACGCATTGTGCGGCACCGGACTGTCGTGCGGGCTCTGCGCCGTGGCGCGGTTCCACCGGCTGCGAATCCGCGTTCAAGAATCGCCGGCCCGAATCACACGCGGCCCGATCCCCGGGCTTGCGCCCGGGGCTTTTATGGGAGTCCAGATCCCCGGGCTTGCGCCCGGGGCTTTTATGGGAGTCCAGATCCCCGGGCTTGCGCCCGGGGCTTTTATGGGATGGGCGTTCATACAAGCCCCGAGCGCGAGCGACG
>JBJTSM010000833.1:0-4536 GCA_046076685.1 Planctomycetia bacterium
CGGCCCTCCGCCGCCTGCAGCACCTGCTCCCCTGCCCCGTCGACGACATCATCGGCAAGTCGATCGACATCTTCCACAAGGCTCCGGAGCGGCAGCGGGCGATCGTCGGCGACGCCGCCAACCTGCCGCACCGCGCCGAGATCAAGCTCGGCGACGAGGTGCTCGACCTCTCCGCCAGCGCCATCAAGGACGCCGACGGCCGCTACCTGGGCCCGATGGTGACCTGGGAGATCATCACCGAACAGGTCCGGGCCAAGGAGCGCGAGGAGAAGGCGCAGGCGGAACTGCTCGTCGCGAAGGCCGATCTCGAACGGAAGGTGAAGGAGCTCGTCGACGTCTTCACGGCGGCGTCGCACGGCGACCTCACGGCCACGATCGGCTTCGCCGGCGACGACGACATGGGCCTCCTGGCCGCGAACGCCAGTCGGATGTTCGCCGACATCCGCGGCGTGGTGAAGCAGATCGCCGAGGCGGCCGACCAGCAGAACGACGGCGCCCGGATGATCGCCGAGAGCGCGAGCACCCTGAGTGAGGGCTCGCAGTCGCAGGCGGCGAGCGTCGAGGAGATGACCGCCGCCGTCGAGCAGCTCGTGGGCTCGATCGACTCGATCTCGAAGGCCGCGGCGGAAACTCGGCAGCAGGCCGAGGAGACCTCCGAACTCGCCCAGGCGGGCGGTGCGGCCGTGTTCGAGGCGATCACCTCGATGGGCCTCATCCAGAAGTCGTCGGAGCAGATCAACGACATCATCCAGGTGATCAGCGAGATCGCCAGCCAGACGAACCTGCTCGCGCTCAACGCCGCCATCGAGGCGGCGCGGGCGGGCGAGCACGGGCTCGGCTTCGCCGTCGTCGCCGACGAGGTCCGCAAGCTCGCCGAGCGGGCCAGCGAGGCGGCCAAGGAGATCACGGGCCTGATCAAGGAATCGACCAAGCGGGTGCAGGAGGGGGCGAGCCTCTCGGAGAAGGTCGGCCAGTCGCTCACGTCGATCGTGTCGGCGGCGGGCAAGACCGCCACCGGGATCGGCTCGATCGCCGCCGCCACCGGCTCGCAGTCGGCCAACGCCGCCGAGGTGAAGATGGCGATCCGGTCGGTGTCGCAGACCACCGAGTCCAACGCCGCCTCGGCGGAGGAGATGGCGGCCAGCGCCGAGCAGCTCGGGGCGCAGGCCCAGGGCCTGCACGACCTCGTCAAGCGGTTCACCGTGTGACGCCGATGAACATGCAGACGGCAGCAACGCGTGCGGTCGGCCGAGCCTCGCCGCCGCCGCGCGGTATGATGGCCCGCGAAGGCCGCCCGACGCCGCCGGCCGTCGCGACGCCCGTGAGACGAACCGTGTTCGAGCTGCAGAGACTGACGCCGGAACAGTTCGGACGGTTCGAGCAGTTCATCTACCGGCAGACCGGGATCCGCATGCGGGAGGGGAAGCTCACGCTCCTCAGCAACCGCATCCGCCGGCGGCTGAAGGACCTCGGGCTCGATTCGTTCGAGGAGTATTACCGGCTGCTCGTGGCGAAGCGGCTCCCCGGCGAACTCGAACTCTTCATCGACGCGATCACGACGAACGAAACCCACTTCTTCCGCACCGGCGGGCATTTCGACTGGTTCGGCGGCCCCTTCGTCGACGACCTCGTCGCCCGGGCCGCTTCGGGAAGGCACGATCGGTCGGTGCGGGCCTGGTCGGCGGCCTGCAGTTCCGGCGAGGAGGCCTATTCGCTGGCGATCTGCCTGCTCGAGGCGCGGCAGCGGCTCGCCGGCTGGCGGCTCTCGGTGCTCGGCACCGACATCAGCGAGGCGATGGTGGCGCAGGCGCGGCGGGGAGTTTACCGCCAGCGGTCGCTCGAGCAGGTGTCGGCCGCGCGGCTCGAATCGCATTTTTCGGCGACGGGCGGCGATGAATGGACCGTCAAGCCCGCCGTCGCTTCGCTCTGCGAATTCCGGCGGCACAACCTGCTCGATCCGCTCCCCGGCCCCGGCTTCGACTGCATCTTCATCCGCAACGTCTTCATCTACTTCGACCGCGGTTCGAAGGAGACGGCGGTGCGGAATCTCGTGGCGGCGCTCGCGCCGGGCGGCTTCCTCGTGGTGGGGCCGTCGGACGGCATCTACGACCTGCTCGGCGACCTCCGCCGGGAATCGACCTTCCTCTACCGGAAGCCGTGATCGAGAGCGATCCATTCGGCCGCGAAGGCCGCGACAAGAGCGCAGCGATGAGCGACATCTCCTTTCCCGACGACCTGCCCGCCGACGAGATGGCGGACTACCTGCAGCTCTACCTCGACGAGACGGGGGAACAGCTCGACGGGCTCGTGGAGACACTGCTCGCGCTCGAGTCATGCCCGACCGAGGCCCGCCATCTCGACGAGGCGTTTCGGCTGTTGCACTCGATCAAGGGATCGTCGGCGCTCCTCGGCCTCGACCGCATCACGACGCTCACGCATCACCTCGAAAGCCACTTCGTGCGGCTGCGTTCCGGCAAGCGGACGCTCGACGGTGCCACGGTGAACGTGGTGCTGCGGTGCATCGATTTCCTGCGGGAGTGCAACGACCACCTCCGCCGCAAGGAGCCGCTCGGCCACGCCGCCGACCTCCTCGAGCAGGTCAAGTCGCTCGAACATTCCGCCGACACGGTCGCACCGGCGCGGGCGCCCGCGCAGCCTGAAACCCAGCGGCAGCATGAGGCGAGAATCGAGCCCGTCGAGCCCGTCGCCGCAGTTGTGAGCGAGGCGGTCAGTGTGCCTGCGGGCACGGCGTGGCGGGTGATCGTGCACTTTGCGGCGGGCCTGCCGATGGCCGAGTTCAAGGCGGAGCTCGTGCTTGCGCGGCTCGCGGCGGTCGGCACCGTGACGGCCTCGACGCCTCCCCGCGACCGGCTCGCCGAAGCGGCCGGGCTCGCGGTCTTCGAGGTGGTGGTCGTCGCCGCGGCGGACCGGTCGCAGCTCGAGGCGGCCGCCGGCGTGGACGGCGTGGACAGGGTCGTGGTGGTGGATGCCACGATCGAGCCACGCATCCGTGAAGCCCATGCACACCGGGAGGCCGAGGCCGCCGAAACCCCGCCGTCCGGGGTGGTGGCCGCCGACGACGATCTCCCGAGCCTTCTTGGCCGCCGCCGCACAGGGGCGGCCGCCGCGGCCGGGCCCGCCTCGGCCGAGACGCTGCGGGTCGACGTCGAGCGGCTCGACGTGCTCCTGAACCTCGCCGGCGAACTGCTCGTCAACCGGGCGCGGCTCTCCGAACTGCTCGGCAGGATGGGGCCGCTCTTCCGGAAGAGAGGGCATTCGGGCCGCTCTTCGGCCGTGGCCTACGCGCTCCGCGGGATCATCCACGCGCTCGAGGACGGCGGCACGGTCGACCTCTCGGCCGTGGCGGAGGAGCTTGACGAACAGGTGGATCTCCTCGGGCGGCAGACGCACGAGTGGAACGAGGGGCGGCGCACGTTCGCCGACCTCGTGGCCGCCGTCGATCAGCTCACGCGTGTCACGAAGAGCCTGCAGCACGGCGTGCTCGGCACGCGGATGGTGCCGGTGGGGCCGCTCTTCTCCCGCTTCAAGCGGTCGATCCGCGACATCTCCGCCGAACTCGGCAAACAGGTGGTGCTCGAACTGGCAGGCGAGAAGACCGAGATCGACAAGCGGATGATCGACGAACTGGGCGACCCGCTCAACCACCTCGTCCGCAACTCGATCGACCACGGGATCGAGCCGGCCGACGTCCGGCAAAGGCGCGGCAAGCCGGAGACCGCCACGGTGCGGCTGACGGCGGCGCACCGCGGCAACAACGTGATCATCACGGTGGAGGACGACGGCGGCGGCATCGACGTCGCGCGGGTGCGGCAGACCGCCGTCGAACGCGGCCTCGTCTCCGCCGAGGAGGCCGAGCAGCTCGACGAGGTCGGTGTGATCGACCTCATCTGGGAGCCCGGCTTCAGCACGAAGCGCAACGTCTCCGACATCTCCGGCCGCGGCGTCGGCATGGACATCGTCCGCACGAAGGTGAGGCAGCTCAACGGCTCGATCGAGGTGACGTCGCAGCCGGGCGTCGGCACGACGTTCTCCATCCGGCTGCCGCTCACGCTCACGATCACCCGCTGCATGCTCTTCCGGCTGCCGCACGCCGTCTTCGCGGTGCCGATCGAGCACGTTCGCGAGATCGTCCGGCTGGCCGACCACCGCACCGTGACGGTGCATGGCCGGCAGCTCTGCGACATCCGCGGCGACTTCCTGCCGCTCGTCGGCATCGAGGACCTGTTCGACTGGAGCGGCCCGCGGCACGACACGACCGGCTGCGGAAACGTGGTCGTCCTGCAGTCGGGCAGCCGTTCGTTCGGGCTCCGTGTCGACATGCTGCTCGGCGGCCAGGACATGGTCGTGAAGCCCCTCGACCAGAACTACGCCCATATCCGCGGCCTCGGCGGCGCGAGCATCCTGGGCGACGGCTCGGTGAGCCTGCTGCTCGACGTGGCCACGTGCGTGGAACTCGCGCAGCCACAGAAAACCTTCAAGCCGTCGGCCGTGCCGAGCCGCTGACCATATCCACCA
>JBJTSM010000834.1:0-4297 GCA_046076685.1 Planctomycetia bacterium
CCCGCTCGAAATATTCCGCAGACTGGGCGGCTGGTGGAAAATACCGGCACTGCTTCGGTTTGTTCCGCGTCCGGTCCGAGATATAGTCTATGATTTCATCGCCCGAAACCGGTACCGGTGGTGGGGACAGCGAGAGCAGTGCATGATGCCACGAAAAGAATGGAAAGACCGGTTTATTCAGGCATGACGGCCCATGAACAGGCCGCAATTTACAGGAATGTGATCTTGCAGATAAAAAAGTCAATACAGCACAAATTCTGGCAACTACAGCATTATTGGAGTATGCCGGCAGGTCTGACCTTTGCATCAACAAAATTTCTCTGACATGCAGAATTTGAACGAAACACCCACCATGGCCCCAACGATGCAGCCAACCATGCAAACCAATCAGGCGCACAAGGATATTCCGGGCAATCCGTCGGTTGCCAAGAGCAGTGTGAACAAGCTCAACGACCGGTCAGGCGGTCAGGCCCTCCGGGTGATGAGCGAGGAAGACTGGGCATTCTGGCAGCACAATGGCTATATTGTCATTAAAAATGCCATTCCGCGCGATCAGGCCCTCCGAACCGCCGCCTTCCTTTGGGAGTTTGAAGAAAAAGACCCGAATAACCCCGACACCTGGTATGCGCCCCCGCGCGCGGAGAGTACATTGGCACCCTCCGCGAGACTCATGACTTTCTCGTGAGGTGGTTCAGCAGCATTGACCGGAACAGCTTTGGCGTGATTCACATTACGTTTTGATCCCATGTATTAGCTGAATCGCCTAACAAAGCAATGCAGCGGACTCGCGATAAAATCGGTCCCGATGGAAAGTCTAAGGTCGCGAGCCGCTGATCGCGAGCGTTCGGGCATTGATACTGCCCTCTACAGAGCTTGTGTGAGTCCTCCAAACATGGGCAGTCTTGCACCACGTCGTGGTTTTGTGCGTTCGTGGCGGTTGTACGCAGTTGGCATCTACTTCATCTGGTGTCAACTGGCAGGCGTTGGCTTCGTGCTCGCGCTCGCGTTCCTAAGCGATTCGGGGCCGGAACTAGCGGACTACCTCCGGGCAGTGGGCCATGTTGCCCTTGTGTTGTTCATCGCCCCACTTCCTTTCGTGATGGCGCTCGCTGCGATTCTTGCAGCCCTCCACCTTGGAATCGCCTGGACGATCTGGGGACGGCGATCCGAACCCGTTGCAGGACCACACGCCAGTGCGTTTTATCGCTCGGAACGCGGGCCCGCTGACGACGCAACTCATAACCGCTATTCAGGTGACGGATTCTGGAAGGTAGTCGTTCGCTTGCTCGCCAGAGCCTTGATCGTGTGTGGCGTCTTCATCGTGGCGACAAATGCACCGCGGGAGGTCGTCCGCAACGGCCTTGGTCCTACCATTACGACGTCTCTGATCTTTCTCGTGCCGCTCGTTTTTGTGCCGCTCGCGTTTCTTTTATCAGGGAGGCGCGTCGGGATGCCCGAACCAAGCGATGCAGCGGACTCGCGATAAAATCGGGCGGTATGGATAATTCCTTGGTCGCGAGCCGCTGATCGCGGGCGTTCTCCCTCCGAATATGTCAGCCGATCCAAAAATCGCTCGCCTGCTCGATCAGTTGGCCCGAGGCCCTGGTCTGGTAATCGACCTCGTCAACGACGTGCCTTCCGACAGGTTGAGGCGACGCCCTGTTCCATCCAAATGGTCGGCTCACGAACACGCTTGCCATCTTGCCGCAGTCCAGCCTTTGTTCATGTGCCGCCTTGATCTGATGCTGCGCGAGCCTGCGCCAGTGATTCGGCCCTACAATCCGGCCGACGATGATGCAGAGGATGCACTTCTCGCTGTGGACCTCACTAAAGCGATGAATCGGTATCAATCCGAGCGAGCGGAAATGGTGTCGCGACTTGGCGAGTTGACGCCTGCCCAGTGGGAACTCTCAGCCTCGCATTCCGAATACAACCGATATTCGATCTTCATCATGTTTCGGCATCTCGCCCTACACGATCTGTATCATGCGTATCGCATTGAGGAGCGGCTGCTGGAGCGGTAGGCCGATCCCCAGGCCAGGCAAGGGAGAACAAAGCGATGCAGCGGACTCGCGATAAAATCGGTCCTGATAGAAAGTCCAAGGTCGCGAGCCGCTGATCGCCGACGTTCGCCAAACACTCACCAAATGTCCCAATGCTGACATTGACGGGCACTGGAGCCGGCTTATGATCATGGATGTTGCCTCAGATGCGAGACTTCTGTCCGGAGGGTAGTGCCATACCTCACCGCAAACGGCATCGCCGTGCTGCTCATCGGAGCATTGGTCGCGACTGTCTCCTCGGCGTCGAGAGCCTCGAGGGTCGCATCGTCCTCGCGGCGGCCATCGGCTACGACCGCGGGTCGCGAACCGTGTCGATCATCGGTTCCGAGGGCAACGATGCCGTCGAGGTCCGTCAGCAGGGCGTGAATGTCGTCGTGTCGCTCAGGTCCGCCGCGGGCCGTTTGAGCCGCACGGTGTCGGCAGCACAGGTGTCGCAGATCGCTTTCTCGGGGCTGGCTGGCAACGACACGTTCACGAACCTGACGGCGATCGCCTCGCGGGCCGACGGCGGGGCCGGCAACGACGTGCTGCGCGGAGGCCGCGGCGTGGACCGGCTCTCGGGCGGCGACGGCAATGATCAATTGCTGGGCGACGCGGGCAACGACACGCTCGACGGCGGAGCCGGCAACGACGCCGCGTGGGGCGACGGGGGCAACGACCTGGTGATGGGGGGCGACGGAAGCGACCAGGTGTTCGGTGGCGACGGCATCGACAACCTGTGGGGCGGTCTCGGCAACGACCAACTGACCGGTGGTGCCGGCAACGACGCCCTGCAGGGCGAGGCTGGCAACGACTGGTTCGACGGTGGCGTCGGCAGGGATGCAATCGTCGGTGGCACCGGCATGGACATGGAGGTCGACACCGGGGATCGCTTTGCTGACGGTGACACGGACGGCGACGGCTACGACAACGACTACGATTACATGGACATCCTCTACGAGGTGCCAGGCAACCCGCGGGCCTATGCGGATGATAACTCTGCGTCCGCGGCCGCGATCATCGCCCCCGTGGATGGTCAGGTCCGCACCTTCCTGGGCATTCCCGCCGCTGATTCCGGGCTCCGCGTGAGGGTGCAGATCAGCGGCGGCACCGTCACGCAGCCGGGCCAGTGGGGCGATCGCGTCACTGGCGTGTGGCGCTACCTGACGCCCGACAAGATCCAGGTGTGGGGCAAGTGGTCGTATCCCGCCTCCGATCCGTCGCAGGTGAATCTGGCCGTGCAATGGACCTACGGCGGTCCTTACTCGGGCAACTTCGCCGACTACACGAACCCGGCGAACTATTACATCTCGGAGGAGAGCCGTCTGTACGCCGGTTACTTGAACGGCCCGGCGGGCTTTATAATCAACACGTTGCCGGGTTCGCCGGCCAACTTCGGCTACTCGGCGCCCAGCGAGGAGGCCTTGGCGTACTGGTTCCCGGGCACCGAACCGGCGACTGGCAGCGCGGCTCCGTTCGAGGCCGTGAAAGCGGCCCTCGCGTCGCTGCCCAACTTCACCGACATGAGAGATAGTGATTCCTTCGCGGCCGATTTCTCGACGTCACCGGGGTTCCCGGGCGTTCAGCCCGTGCTCGATGTCCTGCGGACGATCAACCGGATCATGCGGGCATCGAGGCTGCAGCTTGCACCACGAGCCTGACGGACCATTTTCGCACGATTCAGCTTTTATCTTGCGGTGTGAAGCCGGAGCGAGATGCCCGTCTGCGAATGCGCGCCCGACCGGCTCGGGCGTCGGCCGGCCAATGCGGCCAGCGAACCAAGCGATGCAGCGGACTCGCGATAAAATCCGGCGGTTTGGATAATCCCTTGGTCGCGAGCCGCTGATCGCGAACGTTCGGAAACAAAGTGAGCGCCCACCACCGCCATCCCTTGTGCGGAGCGGTCCGGCCTGTGATGCGGGGCTCAGCCCCGCTTGGCAACGCGTCGGCGAGCGCGTTTGACCGTCTTGGCCTCGGCCCGAGAGGCTCGCTCCTCGACCCGATAGATCCGTATCGCTTCCGGATGCGACTGCTTCCAGACGTCGGGCCGCAGCGCGTCGTAGTTCGTCTCACCGGCCAGCAGCCGATCCAGGACGTCTTTCACGTAGATGAACATATCGAGATCGTTGCGATGCGCACTGCTGACAAGCGACATGAGGTCCGCTGCACGGTAGCCCGCATCGACACTGCCGATGAACATCCAGTTCTTGCGGCCCAGGGCCACCTGCTTCATGAGTTGCTCGGTCTCGTTGTTG
>JBJTSM010000835.1:0-2364 GCA_046076685.1 Planctomycetia bacterium
TTCGAGCCCGCGGCAGCCGACGACGCGACGCCTGACGACAAGTCGCTCGGCCGCTGGCTGGCCGCGGTCGAGAAGCAGCCGCTCAAGCTCTCCGCCCAGCCGATTGAGGGCAAGCCGTGCGGCAGGTTCGAGGGGCTCGCGCGGCTCGCGCCGCCGCTTGGCGAGGGCGCGGCGATCCGCATCGCGTCGCCCGACTTCGACGGCCTGCGCATCCATGTCTGGCATGGCAGAGACGGCGTGACGTTCGACGCTTTCAAGCAGCCTCCGTTGTCCTGGGTCGCCTACGCGACGACCCGCGTCGGCGCCGAGCCGCTTCCCTCGGGCTATGTCACGGTCGCGCGGGACGACGGCCGCTTCATCCGCACGAATCCCGTCGGCGTGCACGGCGTCGAGCTTCGCTATGCCGACGGCATGATCTCGCTCGTCCGCGGCGACGTCCGGCTCGTCGAGGCGGCGCTCGCCGGCCCGCCGACCGACATCTTCTTCGAGGGGGCGGCCACGGTGCGCGACCTGGCGCTCGTGGCGGCGGCGCCGATCCCGCCGCCGTGGGCCTCCCCGGCCCGGCCGGCGGCCGACCTGCTCGCCGCGGGCAAAGCCGCGTGGGTGCGCGGCGGCGACCAGACGGCCGGATTCGCCGTGCATGACGACGGCCAGGTGACGCTCTCGGCCGTTGAGACGAAGCAGCCGGCCTGGGCGATCCTGCCGCTGCCTGCGGCGGGGGGCCTCCGCGAATTCGTCGTGCGGCTCGAGGGCGTCGCTCCCGGCACCGGCCTCGTGCTTGCCGACGGCAACAATGCGCCGCAGTCGGTGCTCCGGTTTCAGGCGCATAAAAACGCCCCCGGCACGCTGCAGCTCGATCGCAAGCCGCCGAACGACAACGCGATCGGGTCGGCCGAGCCGCTGGGCGCGCGGCCGTTCCTTTTCGTCAAGGAACATCAACCGGTCTGGCTGCGACTGCGGCAGTGCGGCGGCGTGCAGCGGCTCGACGCGAGCACTGACGGCCAACGCTGGGTGCTCAATGTGTCGCCGCAGCCGGCCTTCGCGGCAATCGGGCTGCATGCCGTGCCGCATCCCTCCGCCCGGTCGATCACGGTCGCCGCGGTCGAGCAGGCGGGGTTTCCCCGGCTCGACGCGCTCGCGCCGCTCGACATGCGGGAGTCGGCCGTGGAATTGCCGCCGCAGGGGCCGCTGGCCGCGTGGCTGGCCGCCGCCGACGCCGCGAAGCCGCCGGCCGCAGAAACGAGCGCCTGGCGGCGGGCCTGCGCGTTGAAGGCGGTTGCCGGCAATGCTGGGAAGGATCTCGCGATCGATCTCCTCGGGTTTCTCTGGCGGGAGAGCCTCGCGCTCGAACTGACGGACGAAGCCCGCCATGAACTGCTCGACGAGATTCTCGCGCTCGCGCCTGTCGTCGATGAGCCCGCGGCGGCGCTGCGGATCGCCGGCCTGCTGACGAGCCTCGGCGGCGAGCGTGCGGCAGAGGGTGAGCCTCGCTGTTTGTCTGTGATCAGAAACGACCTGGCTGCGATGCCACTGAGGAGCGGCGCCCCCTTCAGCCCGTTCCCCGAGCCACTCGCCCGTCGCGAGATCATCGGGCTGCTCGCACAAGGGGATGGCGAAGCGGTGCACACGCTCGTGGAGCGGCTGTCGTTTTTCGGGCTCACGTCAAAGCCGCGGAACGACGTGTTTTTCACCTGGGCCGATGCGGTGGCCACGAGCCGGCTCGCGGGCAAGCCGATGGCGCTCGCCGCCGAGTGGCGGCATCCGTTGCTCGCGGCACCCGGCAAGGAGAGCTTGAGCGTGCATGCCGAGCTTGTAGGGGCCATGGCCGGAGAAGACTGGCAGGATGTCTGCCGGCTCATCGACGCGGCGGCTGCCGATGGGTCGATCGACCTCCTGCCGGATCGCGACGATCCCGATCTGCTCGTGTCGCTGCCCGTGGCGGTGGCGACGGCGATGCGCGACGAGCCCCGGCTGCTCGAGGCCATGCGGCAGGACCGCGAGCAGATCGCCGGCCTCCGGCTGCTCGAGTCCACATCGGCCGGCAATGCCGCCGCCGTCGAAGCCATCACCGTGCAGTTTCATGGCACGGCCGCCGCCGCCGAGGCGCATGTCTGGCTCGGCGATCGCAGCATGGCCGCCGGCCGTTTCGCCACCGCGCGGCGGCACTACGAGGCTGCGGCCCCGACGATCCCGCCGTCGGCCGACAAGCAGCTGAAGCGGACCACCGCCGCGATCGATCTTGCCCGCAGGCTCGGCAGCGTCGGGGCTGCGACCGCGCCGGCGGCGAGGCCCGCGCTGCCGACCGCTGGCGAGCTCGTCGCCGCGCCGGCGGCGCGGCTCGAAGGCGACGTGGGGGGCAATCCC
>JBJTSM010000836.1:0-2741 GCA_046076685.1 Planctomycetia bacterium
GGTGCCCCCGGGCGACGACGCCGCCGTGCTCCGGCCGCCCGCCATGCGCCGCACGGTCGTCACGGTCGACATGCTCACCGAAGGGATCGATTTTCTGCTCGGCCCCGACTGCCCGCCGCGGGCGGTCGGGGCCGAGCAGAAAATCGATCCCTTCGGTGAGCATGTCGACCGTGACGACCGTGCGGCGCATGGCGGGCGGCCGGAGCACGGCGGCGTCGTCGCCCGGGGGCACCTCCAGCCGCGGGTCGGACGGAATGCGGTCGAGCAGCCAGGTGACGAATTCGGTTTCCATGACGGCAGTTTACACGGCACGCAGAGAGGCTGGTCATTCCTCACAGAGCATCTTCCAAAAGCCCCCGGCGGAAGGGAGGGGCTTTTGGGAGGGGAGTGCCCGCGTGGGAGGTGAGCGACGGGATCGCGACTACAGATATCTGATGCTCGCGCAGGCGAGCAGGGCGGCCGCCACGACAAGCGCGGCCTCCCGCATGGCATCCTTGCGGCTCCATGGGCGGGCCATGAGCACGAACGCCAGGATCGCGGCGGCGACCACCAGTTCCACGGCGAGCACACGGGCGGTCGCCTGCTGAAAGACGCGGATCACCATGAACGCGGCGACCACGGCTCCGCCGCCGGGCCATCCAGCCCGTGGAGCGTAACGGGCGGCCACCAGGGCGGCGCACGCCGCCAGATGTATCGTGAAGGGAAAGAACAGCTCGCGATTCCCCGTGGCCTTCGCGGCGGCGAGCCAGACGAGCGACGCGGTGACGAGCAGGAGCGACTCGAGGCCGATGCCACCGCTGATCTGCGCGAGGATCGCGACCACCCCCACCACGGTCCACGGCGGACCACCGAAAACGTGCGTCGCCGCGAGAAAGGCGAACTCGATGAAGAGCACGGGCAGGCTGGCCATCGACACATCCCGCCCGTGGCCGGCATCCCTCGTCAGCGGCGAACCGTTTCGGAGACGAGGTGGCCGAAGAGCGTCTCGCGGCCGCGGAGCACGTAGAACTTGATCGGGTTCAGGTGCTCCTCCTCGGCCTTGTCGAGGATGTAGGAGATGTTGTCGGGCACGATCGTCTCCCAGACGTGCAGGCCGACCAGGATGTCGCCCTTGCGGATGCCCTGCTCATCGGCCGGACCGCCCGCCCGGACCTCGCTGACGAGCAGGCCGCCGCGATACCGCGACTGGAGCCGCTGCACTTTCGCCGCCGGCATCGCCTCGACCCGCAGGCCGATGTCGGCCCAGCACCGCTCGTCGATCGGCAGCATGTCGCGCCGGGCCGCCGCCAGCGACAGGTCGAGCTTTTCCTCGGCCCCGGCCCGCATCACCGTCACCGACACGCTTTCCCCGGCCCGACGGCCGAGCAGCCCGCGTTCGATGTCGAGCGGCCGGGCCACGGGCAGTTCGCCGATCTGCGTGATCACGTCGCCCGCCTTCACGCCCACGCTCTCGGCCGGGCTCTGGCGGTGCACCGCCTCGACGATCACGCCGCGCGGGCCGTCGTTGCGGGCCACGATCCCGTGCCAGGTGTGGTCGACCCGCTCGACCGAAAGCAGGGCGGCGACGACGTCGAGCACCTTGTCCACCGGGATCGCGAAGCCGATGCCCTGGGCACCGGCGCGGACCGCGACGTTGATGCCGATCATCTCTCCGTTGATGTTGAGCAGCGGGCCGCCGGAGTTGCCGGGGTTGATGCTGGCGTCGGTCTGGATGAGGTCGTCGTACCGCTGCGTGCGGCTCACCTCGACGTCGCGATGCAACGCCGAAACGATGCCGCGGGTGACCGTGTGCTCGTAACCGTAAGCATTGCCGAGGGCCAGCACCGTCTCGCCGATCATGAGGTCCGACGAGGTGCCGATCGTGATCACGGGCAGCGGCCGGTCGTGCTCGACCTTGATGACGGCGAGATCGGTCCGCGGATCGTGGGAGACGAGCGCGGCCGACGTGGTCTTGCCGGAGGCGAGCGTGACCTCGATCCGTCGCACGCCCTCGACGACGTGGTAGTTCGTCACCACGTAGCCCCGGGAGTCGATCACGACCCCGGTGCCCATGCCATTCACCCGCTTGAGTTCGCCGGCCGCCTCGTCATCGGGGTTGGGCACGAACTTCTGGCCGTGGATGTTGACCACGCTGTCGCGGCTCGACTCGACCGCCTTGACGATCGCCGTCCGACGTCCCTCGACGGCGACACCCGTCCCCGCGGTCGCGAACAGACACAGCAGGGCGGCGGCCGGAAGAACGGTCCACGAACAACGCATCAAGCCAGACTCCCCAGGTCCCCAACCCATAGCCAAGATCGAACCCGGCGGCCGCTTCGTGAGGGCCGATCGGGTGCAACTCCTCCGCACACCTGTGGATCGGACGTCCATGGCGGCCGGTCCACCGCGGGGCACGCAGGCCGCACAGTTTGCCTAGGCGGTCGCCCGGCACCGGGGGCGAGGACGGGGGCGGCCGATCGTGCGGGCCGACGGGGAATTACTCACGCCGGGGAGCAGGCGGCGGGTTCCCCTCAGGGGGAGGGTGTTTCGTCGTGCCGGGCTGCCCCCCGCCCACGAGCAGCGGCAGGATCTGCAGCGCGAGAAAGAGCCCCAGCACGGCGAGCACGACCTGCGGCCAGATGCCGGCGATGCGTTCCCCCCACTCCCAGCCCGCCTCGCGGGCGATGCCTCCCACGAGGGTCGCCAGCACGAGCACGAAGAGCGCCGCCAGCACGAGCCCGCAGCCGAGCGAGGCCATCGTG
>JBJTSM010000837.1:0-4296 GCA_046076685.1 Planctomycetia bacterium
TGTCCGCTGCGATACAAGTTCCGGTACGTCGATGGCCTGCCCGAAGAGAGCGTGTCCAGTGCCCTCGTGTTCGGCACCGGGATTCACACAGCCATCGAGCAGCACTTCCAAGCGATCCTTTCCGGTGATCCCAAGCCTGATCTCGATGCCCTGCTGTTCGCCTACCGCTCCGCATGGCTGCCGCACGACCCGGAGGTGGTCCAGTTCGGCAGCACAGAGACTCGGGCCTCGCTGGATGCTCTGGCCGCGCGGATGCTCACGGCCTTCCTGAGTAGCCCTGCGGCGAACGTTCAGGGCCGGGTGCTGGGCGTCGAGGAGGAGATTCGCGGCATGTTGGTCGATGGCGTGCCGGATTTGTACGGGAGAATCGATTTGCTCACGGAGGACTCGGATTCGCTGGTGATCACAGACATCAAGACTTCGCGGTCGAGATGGAGTCGGGAGCAGGTCGAGGATTCAGGCGAGCAGTTGTTGCTGTATAGCCACCTCGCCTCGGAGATTTCGCCCGGGAAGAAGATCGCGACACGGTTTCTGGTTCTGACGAAGACCAAGGAGCCGGTGATCGAGGAGCACGTTCGCAAGGTCGAGCCAGTCGCCGTGAAACGCACCTTGGTAGGCGTGGAGCGGGTCTGGCGGGCTATCGAGTCCGGGGTGTTCTATCCGTCGCCTTCTACCGTCTCGTGCTCGTCATGTGGCTATCGAGCGGCGTGTCGGGCGTGGGCGGGGTAAGAAGAGGCGGCCGGGGTTGAAATACACCTCGGCCGCTTTTTCTTTGCTATCAGATGGGGTGAACTACCAAACCCGCTCCGCTTCGGCACCTCCGGTCGCTCGCATCCGCTCACTCCCTCCGAGCCTCGCTCCGCTCACTTTTTCACTGCCGCCTCCGGCGGTCCTGGCTGAACTCCAGACGAACTCAGGGCAAGGCGGAAGCCCAGGCAGAAGTTGCGGATCGACGGGTCGTACCTGCCGCGATCAGCGGACCGGCAATACCCGGCGGGGTAGTACCAGCACCCGCCCCGGGAGACCCGGTCGGAGGCCCCGGACGGCCCCTGCGGGTCCGTCACTGCACGATTGGGGTATTCGCCATACCAGTCGCTGCACCACTCCCAAATGTTTCCGTGCATGTCATACAGCCCCCACGCATTCGGCTTCTTCTTGCCTACTGGGTGCGTCTCTTGGTCCGAGTTGCCGTCAAACCAGCCATACTCGCCGAGTTTCGACTCGTCGTCGCCAAACGAATACTTCGTGTCCGTTCCCGCCCGGCACGCGTATTCCCACTCCGCCTCCGTCGGCAGCCGATATACCCGCCCCGCCTTACGCTCCTCGGGCAACTCCGACAGCTTCCGGCAAAACTCCACCGCGTCCTCCCAGCTCACCCTCTCCACAGGGCGATCGGCGTCCTTCCAGTTGCTCGGCTCGTTTCCCATCACCCGCTTCCACTGGGCATTGGTCACCTCATGCACGCCAATGTAAAAAGGCTTCGTCAGCGTCACTTGATGCGGCGTCTCATCCGAATCGCCGCTAGCCTGCCCCATCGTGAACGTGCCAGCAGGAAGCAACTTCAGCTCGATTCCGATCGAATTGCGAACCGGCGGCAAAGCCAGCGTCTCGGCGGCACTCGCCTCGCCAGTTAGTGCTCGAGTCACCCGCCGCCGCGCTTCCGCATCCTGAAGCCGCCGGGCTTCCGCCTCCTGAAGCCGCCGGGCATGGCGATCCGCAATTTCCCGCGCCTGCTCGACCAGTAACTTCGCCTTTTCGCTGGCGGGATTGAGCGACAGGTATTCCTCGCCCGCCTCCACGATCGTGCGCGCCTCGTCACCGCTGACCACGCCATCGGCCTTTGCCTCCCGGACAATCGCCAGCAGCCGCTCCTCGGCCGCGGCGGCGCGGGTGACGCGGTGGAGCAGTTGCGCCTCTTCCCCGAGATCCTCGCCCGCAGCCCCGGCCAACTCCTTCGAAGCGGCCTGAACATCACCAGATTCCATCGCTGCACGAGCCCGCGACAGTCGGGCATCGCGACGCTCGGTGAGCTGCTGCCGGATTTTCAAGAGGTCGGCTCGGTCACCACGCAGTTGCGCGGCTCGCTCCACTTGTGGAAGAAGCCCGTCGATTTCCTTCCGCGTGATCCGTTGCGCGATCTCAGAGATCAGCCGGGACGATTCCTCTTGGTGTCCCCGACACTGCTCAAGCAACGCTGATACCTCCTCCCGGCCCCCTCGCAACGGCTCGGGGATCGCTTTGAGTGCCGATATTGCGGCCGGATAATCGCATGCCCGTGCATGCTTGATTGCGTCCTGGAGGTGCTCGGTCGCGACGGTGTGCTGCCGGTCGCGTTCGGCTCTCGTGGAACTGACGAACGCCTTCGCCCACTGCGCGATGTCTGCCAACTCGACATGAGACTCTGCCGCGATCTCCTCTGCACGACTCATTGCTCCGTCAAAAGCTAGCTCGGCAAGCAATGACTCCGCCTCAGCCCGCGTCGCCTCCAACAGCTTCCGTTTGGACTCGAGAAGCACGGGCTGATTTCCACTGCACTCCCCGCAGATCGAATCCCAGACGGGAATCTGCGCGTTGCACTTCAGGCACGCCGCCCTCAGGCTGGCCCCGCACTGCGGATTGCGGCAGAACTTCCTCGTTAGGTCGCTGGTGACCGTTCCGCACGCCTTGCACTGGCCCTCCTGCAGCACGCCATCCATCGCCTGCAAGCCGCCAGCAACCACCGGTCTGCCTTGACTGCTGACCGCCACTAAAAGCGCGTCGCGAAACTCCCGGGCCGTCTGAAACCGGTCGCTCTTGGCATCTTCGAGCGCCTTACCGAGAACTTTCATGACCTCGGCCGGCAGCAGGTCGAAGCGCATGATTTTCGGACTTCGCCCCGTCACCATCTGGTAGACGGTCGCCGCCAGGCTCCACAGATCACTGCGGGCATCCACCTCGCTGGCATCCCGCCGTTGCTCCGGCGGCATGAAGTCTGGTGTGCCCAGGATTGCACCGGTCATCGTCTGCCCATGGTCACCGGCCTCCGCCTTCGCTAGGCCGAAGTCCGTGAGCTTTGGAGTGCCGTCCTTGGTCAGCAGCACGTTCGCCGGCTTGATGTCGCGATGGATGATCCCGAGGTCATGGGCCTTGGCGAGGCCGTCGCACAACTGGCAGGCCAGGTCGATCGCCTCGTCGAGCGGCAGGGCGCTTTCGCGGCAACGCTCGAGCAGGCTCCCGCCGTCCACGTACTCCATGATCAGAAACGGGCCCTCCTTCGCCCGACCGTAGTCGTAAATCTGGACGATGTTCGGGTGATTCAGAGCCGCGATCGCCTTGGCTTCCGTCAGAAACCGCTGCACGGCCATGCGGTTACCGGCCGCCTCGCCGAGAATCCGCTTGATCGCCACCTTGCGGTCGAGCCGCGTATCGGTGGCGAGGAGAACCGCCCCCATGCCGCCTTGGCCAAGCGTGCCCTCGACGCGATAGCGAGCCTCGAGATCGACGACCTCGATGTCGTCGATGACGGTGTCTTGGTCGCCGAGTCGGTCGCCGAGCGTCCGTTCGTCGCCGAGGCTCATCTCAGATGACGGGGGCCGCTTCGCTTTCCCGGCAAAGGTCGCGGCGTCGCCGAGGCTTTTTTCAAGATCGTCACTCACGGCCATCGCTCTCCCTTGAAGATCAGCCAACGGGGAGGGGCAGGCAACCTCCTCGATCAGCCCTAAGTCGGCCAGTAGCATACCGCAGTAGGGGAGTTTCGGCAGGCCCTCACGTGCCGTTTCGCGGCCGTGGAACCGTAATTGACCAGGGTTGTCCCTGCCGGCGGCTGTACATCCCGGAGCTCGCAAAAGACGCCCGTAGAGACAGCCAGAAACCGATCCCTACAGCCGTCATCGGGCCAAGTTCCCGTGCAATGAATCCCAACAACCAACGAGGTGGAAAATGGAAAGTCTCTTCGGCTTCGCGCTCGTCATGTCGATGGTCATGGGCCTGATCGACGGGCTCATCAAGCTCAACAATGGCACGCCGTCCTTCTGGCGAGGATTCGGCGAAGGGATGGCCGGCCGCGGAAAGTATCGGGGCGGAATCTACTTCGTCTTCCGTGACCGTCGCTCAGGCCTGGGCATCGGCACCCGCATTGACGGGGACTGACCAGGGCTAGAGAACTGGTCATCGAGGAGAATGTCGGGAAGGCGAAATAGTCGTCATCACACTCACCGCTCACCCCGCGCCACTCAACCCCATCCCCCTCGCCCACGACCTCGCTTCCAAGTCCAGCCTCGCGTGCTCGATGCCCTCAAGGCTGCGCTGGCACTCATA
>JBJTSM010000838.1:0-2284 GCA_046076685.1 Planctomycetia bacterium
CCCGCTCCTCGAGCGTGCCGAAGACGGCGGCCAGGTCGACATGTCCCATGCCGAGCGGCGTCGCGCGGCCCCGGCCCGCGAACGCGCCGGCGATCGCGTCGGTGGCGTGCACGTAGCCGATGTGGCCCGACAGTTGCTCGACGGCCTCTACCGGATCGTGCCCGTGCACCACGAGCGCCCCGGTGACGAGATCGCAGCTGATCGCGCCCTCGGGCAGGCTGGCGATCACCCGCACGAGCTCGTCGGGCCCCGACCGGCCCGCTTCCGCGCAGAGCGTCGCGCCCACGCGCTGGCCCCACGTGCCCAGATCGGTGAGCACGTCGATCAAGAGCCGCCACCGCGGGTCGGGCTCGTGCTCGGTATCGGCAGGATTGGCTGGCGGCGGCGGCACGTCGCCGACGTGGTTGAGCACGACCTGCGCGCCCAGGTGATGGGCCAGTTCCAAGGCCGACTTCGTGGCGGCGATCCGCCCCTCGAGCCGCTCGGCGTCGGCATACCCGCCGCGGGTGCGAAACGCCACGGCCGACACCACGAGCCCCTCGTCTTCGAGCCACTTGCGGATCTGCCGCAGGCCGGTCTGCGACACCTGGCCCGGATCGAGGCCGGCCCGCGCGTCGACCTCCACGCCGCGCACGCCGAGATCCCTGGCCCTCTTGAGCGCGGTTCTGAAGTCGGCCGCGAGGGCCACGGTGGCGACGGCGAGGCGGGCTGTGTCCATGGGAGGCCAATGTCTTTACGGTCACCAAAAAATCAATGCGTGCGCGGCCGTGTCGCCCTGCCAGCACGGGCATTGTAGACTCGCCACACACGGAGCCTGCTCCCGCATGCCCACGCTCGACCACGTCACGGCCGCCCTCGAACAGATCGCGCCACTCCGGCTGGCGGCCGAATGGGATGCCGTCGGCCTGCTGGTCGGCGGGCGGCGGCCGCAGATCGCCCGGGCGATGACCTGCCTGTCGCTCACGCCCGACGTGGCCGCCGAGGCGGTCCGCGAGCAGGCGGATCTCGTGGTCACGCATCATCCCCTCCCCTTTCGGCCCGTTCCGCGGATCACGGCCGACACCGCCACCGGCCGCGTGCTTTTGGATCTGATCGGGGCCGGGATCGCGGTCTGGAGTTCGCACACCGCCTGGGATTCGGCGGCCGGTGGCATCAACGACCAACTCGCCGCCCTGCTCGGCCTCGACCACGTGGCGCCGATCGAGCCCGACGCCATCCATCCCCTGGCCGGCTTCGGCCGCGCCGGCACCACGCCTCCGGGCTGGTCGGTCGCCCAGCTGTCCAGGCACGTCGCCGGCCGACTGGCCGTGCCTGGCACGCAGGTCGTGGGCGACGCCGATCGGCCGGCCGGACGCGTGGGGATCGTCTGCGGCAGTGGCGGCGACTCGCTCGATGCCGTCAGGCGGGCTGGCTGCACGACCTTCCTGACCGGCGAACTCAAGCTGCACCAGGCACTCGAGGCCCGGGCCGGCGGTCTGGCGGTGATCGCGGTGGGACACCACGCCAGCGAGCGGTTTTCCATGGAAGTGCTCGCCCGCCGGCTGGCGGAGACGGTGTCCGGGCTTTCCTGCTGGGCCAGCCGCGACGAGACCGACCCGATCCGGTGGCTGGAATGAGTTGCAAGAAGACGGCTTTCGTCGCAGCGGAACACGCCCACGCGGAAAAAAATTGCTCCGCGTTTTTCCAACGCTACATTTGAGGAGCGATCCTCACCCTGCCGGAAATGGCGGTGTCATGCCCCGATTGCTCACCGCCCTGCCCGTCTACAACGAAGCGGCCCACGTGTCGGGCGTGCTCGACGAGGTGCTCAAGCACACGTCCGACATTCTCGTGGTGGACGACGGCTCGACCGACGGCACGTCGCCCCTGCTCGCGGCCCGGCTCGAGCGCCGGGGCGACATCCGGCTCGTGCGGCATCCGCGCAACCGGGGCTATGGAGCGGCCCTGGCCACCGCGTTTCGCGAGACGCTCGCCGGGCCCTGGGATGGGCTCGTGACGATCGACTGCGATGGACAGCACCAGCCGCAGCTGATCCCGGCCTTCATCGCCGCGCTCGCTGGATCGTCTGTTGGGCCGTCCGCCGGACAGTCCGTCGACATCGTCAGCGGCAGCCGGTACCTGCGGCGGTTTCCCGGCGACAGCCAGCCGCCGGCGGCGCGGCGGCGGATCAACGCCGAGATCACGGCCGACATCAACGCGCGGCTGGTGCTGTCCATCGCAGTCGATCGTCACGAGCCCATCCCAGGGCCCGGCGAGCGTCTCGCGAAACGCGGTGGCCAGGGCC
>JBJTSM010000839.1:0-2605 GCA_046076685.1 Planctomycetia bacterium
ATCACGACCCGCTGCGGTGCAGCGTCGGCGTCTTTCGCGGTGGGCAGGCGAAACGGGATCGAAAACGTGCGGTGCTTGGTTCGCACCAATTCCGGAAGACGGACCTGTTCGACCGTTCCCTCGGCCGCGGCGCGGGCCTCCACATGGGGCAACCAGTGGGGCAGGCCACCGGCTCCCAGCGACTGAGCGACCGTGATGACCGTTGCCACGGCGACCGCGGCACGCCGCCCACGCAACAGCCCGTGCGGCCGGGCAACCGCGGATCGCGGCGCCCGGGGGCGGAGTGAGGGCTCGAGCTCGACGAAGCAGACCATGTCGGAGGGAATCGGCCGTTTCGCGCTGAAAGTCGCGTTTTTCGGCACAAACATGAAAACCGGCCTGTTCAGCAGCCGCCGCCTTTGCCATTGCCACAGCCTGCGGAGCCTGCGAAAAGTGGGGGGATCTTTCTGGACCCGTTCGGGACCGGCCCGCCATAATGCAGTCGGCGGTCACGGCGGCCCGCGGCTCCACAAGACACCACCCATATCCGGGCGATCGTCATCCGCAACGGGATTGTCTGCAGTGCAAGCGTTTTTGATCAGCGCCGTCGTGCTGGGGGTGCTCGTCGGCGTTGGAATCGCCGCGATCATCGCGGTCCGCGCCTGGTGGCTCGAACCGGAGACCGATCATGGCGATTGGGAAAGCTCGCTCGTCGGCTACAAAAATCTCCGGGACAAGGGTGTGCTGAGCGAGGAGGAATACCGAAAAATATCTACGCTCGTCGAGCCGCATGTGCGGCCCGACACAATGGCGTCCGGGGATCCAGGGTCCGACCGCAGGCAGCGGACGGGTACCTCCTAGGATGCGGACCACAGCACGCCAGGCATGTGCCTGTCGTGGCCGGGCGGGGAACGATTTCTCGAGGAACCGAAGCATGCCATCAGGGAAAGACGTCGGCGGGCTGGGACGCCGTGGGGCCGGCGGGACGACCAAGAAGAACGCCTTCTGTTCGTTCTGTCGCAAGAGCTACCGCGACGTGGGACCGCTGGTCGAAGGGCCGGGCGACGTCTATATCTGCGGCGAGTGCATCGACCTGTGCCAATCGATCCTCGATCAGGAGAAGCGGCGGCGCGGCACGAGCAAGCAGCTCTTCACGTCCATACCGTCTCCCCGGGAGATCGTCGGCCATCTCGACCAGTACGTGATCGGCCAGCAGCACGCCAAGCGGGTGCTGGCGGTCGCCGTGCACAGCCACTACAAGCGTCTGAACCTCGGGAGCGAGGGGGGGGACGTCGAGGTCGACAAGTCCAACATCCTGATGCTCGGCCCCACCGGCTCGGGCAAGACGCTGCTGGCCCGCACGCTGGCGCGGATCCTGGACGTGCCCTTCGCCATCGGCGACGCCACGACGCTCACCGAGGCGGGCTATGTGGGCGAGGACGTCGAAAACCTCCTCCTGAAACTGCTCAACGCCGCCGACTTCGACATCGAGGCGGCGCAGCGGGGCGTGCTCTACATCGACGAGATCGACAAGATCGGCAAGACCAGCCAGAACGTCTCGATCACCCGCGACGTGTCCGGCGAGGGGGTGCAGCAGGCGCTCCTCAAGATGCTCGAGGGCACCGTGGCCAACGTGCCGCCCCAGGGCGGCCGGAAGCATCCGGAGCAGCAATACATCCAGATCGACACCTCGAACATCCTCTTCATCTGCGGCGGCACGTTCGTCGGCATCGACAAGATCATCGCCCGCCGGCTCGGCAAGCGGACGATCGGCTTCGGCCAGCCCAGCGGCTACCGGGGTGATGCGGATCTCGCGGAACTCCTGCCGCAGGTCGACTCCGACGACATCCTGGAATTCGGCCTCATTCCCGAACTCGTCGGCCGTCTGCCTGTGATCTCCTCGCTGCAGCCGCTCGACGAAGCGGCCCTGGTAAAGGTGCTTCGGGAGCCGAAGAACGCGCTCGTGAAGCAGTATCAGAAGCTGTTCGGCGTCGAGAACTGCAAGCTCGAGTTCACCGACGAGGCGCTCGCGGCGATTTCCCGCAAGGCGATGCGGAAGGAAACCGGAGCCCGCGGGCTGCGGTCGATCATGGAGGACGTGATGCTGGACATCATGTTCGACCTGCCGGAGAACAACGGCAGCACCTACGTCATCAACGAGCGGAACGTCGAGGGGACGGAGCCCGTGGTGCCGATCCGCGAAGCCGCCCGGCACAAGAGTGCGTAGGGCGGCGGGATGCCGAGCCTCGCCTTTTGCGTGTCTTCAAAAAATCCCGAGCTGATCCCGGGCGGCGTCGGTCATGCGGTCGGGCGTCCAGGGCGGATCCATCACGATCCGCACCTCGACGGCCGCGATCGAGTCCCGGCTGCCGACCGTACGCTTCGTGTCGGCGATCAGCTGCGGTCCGGCCGGACAGGCCGGGCTCGTCATCGTCATGTCGATCGCCACGTGCTGCTTGCCCGGTGCGTCGGCCGCCGGCGAGAGCGTGACGCCGTAGACCAGCCCCAGGTCGACGATGTTGACGAAGAGTTCCGGATCCTTGACCTCCTTGAGCCATTCCCGGACGGCCTCTTCGGTGGGGACGCCGGCGGCATCCGCGACGGCGGTGGCAGGCGGCGTCGCTGA
>JBJTSM010000840.1:0-2693 GCA_046076685.1 Planctomycetia bacterium
CGAGGAGCATTGGGCCGCCCCGGCCCACGCGACGAGACTTCTGCCGCCCGCCGGCGGCGCGTCGGTGAAAAACAACGGTTTTCGCAGGTCCCGCTTCCGGCGGGACCGATTCTGCGTTATCCTTCAGGGCTCGCGTTCCGCACCCCACAAGACACGAATCATGCCCACGATCAGCCAGCTCGTCCGCAGCCGCCGCCGGCCCAAGCGGAAGTTTTCCAAGTCGCCCGTGCTCGACCGCTGCCCGCAGAAGCGTGGCGTGTGCCTGCAGGTCCGCACGATGACCCCGAAGAAGCCGAACTCGGCCCTCCGGAAGATCGCCCGCGTGCGGCTTTCCAACCAGAAGGAAGTCACCGTCTACATCCCGGGTGAAGGCCACAACCTGCAGGAGCACTCGATCGTGCTCATCCGTGGCGGCCGCGTTCGCGACCTCCCCGGTGTCCGCTACCACATCATCCGCGGCGCACTCGACACGCTGGGCGTGCAGGGTCGGAAGCAGTCGCGCAGTCTCTACGGTGCCAAGAAGGGTTGATAGAAAATCATGGGAAACATCACATCCAGCCGCGAACAGCTCCGTCCCGACCCGCGTTTCGGGTCCCTGCTGGCCAGCAAGTTCATCAACTGCCTGATGGAAGACGGCAAGAAGAGCGTCTCGCAAAACATCTTCTACAAGGCGATGGACATCGTCGCCCAGAAGATCACCGACGCCGAGCCGATCGAGATCTTCAACCGCGCCATCGAGAACATCAAGCCTTCGGTGGAGGTGCGGTCGAAGCGTGTCGGCGGTGCACCTACCAGGTGCCGATGCAGGTCAGCCGCAACCGGCAGCAGTCGCTGGCGATCCGCTGGCTGCTGCTCTCCGTGCGTGAGAAGAAGGGCCGGGCCACGTTCGAGAAGCTCGCCGAGGAGATCATCGCCGCCTACAAGCGCGAGGGTGCCGCGGTGACGAAGCGTGACAACGTGCACCGCATGGCCGACGCCAACAAGGCGTTCGCGCACTTCGCCTGGTAAAAAAGCTGGCAAGGCAGGCATGGATTCGGCCGCGTCGCACCTGCTCGGGGCCTTGATCCGCGGCCGATCGGTGGCCGCACTCGCCACGCTGCACGAGGGTCTGCCGTTCGCCTCGATGGTGCCCTACGCCGTCTGGCACGACGCCGCCGGCGGGCGGCTGCTCTTCGTCACGCACGTCAGCCGGCTCTCCGCCCACACCCGCGACATGCTCGAGTCGCCGCCGGTCTGCCTGCTGATCACCGCGCCGGAGACCGGCGTGGACGGGGAGCCGACGCCACCACAGGCCCTGCCGCGGGTATCGATCCCGGCCGTGGCGTCGTTCATCGATCGGGAGCATTCCGACCACGGGCCGCTCGCCCGGGCCTACCTCGAGAAATTCCCGTTCGCTGCCGACTGGTTCCAGCTCGGCGATTTTTCCATCGTGGCGTTCACGCCCTCGGGTCCGGCCCGGTTCATCGCCGGCTTCGCCCGCGCGATGACGGTCTCGATCGCGCAGCTCGAGGCTTCCGTCGAGGGCGGCTGACTGATTCCCTGGCTGCTACCGACCTTCGATCGTCGGCGCGCCGTCGACCCGGTGCTCCATGTCCTGCATCTGATCGGCGAGCTGATCGATCTGCATCTGGAGCACGTCGACGGGCGACGCCAGAAACGCGGGATCGTCCCAGACCTCGGCCCGCAGTTTGGCGACATCCAATCGCAGCTGCAGGATCCGCATGTCGATCGGCGAGATGGCATCCGCCTTGCGGCCGTTGACCGCGACGGCCGCCGCGAGATCCTGCTCGGCGATTCGGACGGCGGCATGGGCGGCGTTCCGCTGAGCGGTGAATCCATAGCCGTGCGGCGTGCCCCGGGTCTCGGCCACCTGCTCGCGCAACAGGCCGACCCTGGCGCGGAGGGCCCGCAGATCGGTCTCGGTGACCTGCCCCGGCGAGATCGCGTTGAGCCGTTCCGCCTTCTCGAGCCTGGCCTCCGCGAGCCGGAGCCGATCCGCCGCATAACGGGCGTGCAGTTCGGCGTGCCGCCACGAGGACTCTTCGCGCGGCAGGGGGTCGCGTTCGACGGGCGACTGCGCAAACCCCCGGCCGATGGCACAGCCCAGGAGCAGGAGGGCTGTCGTCCACGATGCGGCGACGGCGATGCGCAACGGATGAACCATGCGGGATGCTACGCCGGCTCATCACGGCGGGCCAGCCACGTCACCACGCCGCATCCCGCCGCCCGGACACCTTCCGCGGCTACCTGACCTTGACCCGCATCGGCAGCATCATGAGCGGCCGGCCCGACGAGAGCTGCACGAGGGCGTCGGCCTCGGAGACCAGCCCATCGAGCCCCGGCACGCCCGCCATCCGGGCGAGCAGCACGGCCCGCACGACCGCGTCACGGGCCAGGCCGGCCCCGCCTCCGGCGCCCGCCACAGCCGCGAGCCGGGCGACCGGCGCGGCCTCGCCGGACATGCCGAAGAGATCGTCGAAGAGGCCCCGCGGCTCGGGCAGGAGCACCCGCTCGACCGCCTCGTCGTCGTCGATGCCCGCCAGCTTCTTGGCCTCGTCGATCGCATCGTCGAGCGTGCCGAGCCGGTCGACCAGCCCGAGTTCCTTGGCCATGCGGCCCGTGAACACCCGGCCCTCGGCGAGCTTCGCGAGGTTTTCCATGTCGAGTTTGCGGCCCGCGGCCACCTTCGACGT
>JBJTSM010000841.1:0-2095 GCA_046076685.1 Planctomycetia bacterium
TGCTCGATATCCTGCCAGAGCCCGAGCCCAAACAGCCGGCGGAGCCGACGCCATGACCGCCGCCACCGCCGCGGGTTCGCCGCTCTCCACCCGCGGCCGCGTGGCCGTGCTCGCGGCGGCCTTCCTCGGCCTCGTGTTCGACGGGTTCGAACTCGGCCTCATGCCGGTGGCATCGCTCTCCGTCACGAAGAGCCTCATGGGGGAGGCGTTCACGCCCGCGGCCGGCGGCGACTGGTTCGCCCGCTACACCGCGGCCCTCATGCTCGGGGCCGCGATCGGCGGGGTCGTGCTCGGCCGGTTCGGCGACCGCTTCGGCCGCAGCCGCGGCTTGGGCGCGAGCATTCTCCTCTATTCACTCGGCGCCGCGGCCGGCGGCTTCGTGACCTCGCAGTGGCAGTTGCTCGGGCTGCGGTTTCTCGTGGGGCTCGGTGTCGGTGGCGTGTGGCCCAACGGGATCGCACTCGTTGCCGAGAGCTGGCCGGCGGCAAGCAAGGCGACCGTGTCGGGCGTGATGGCGGCCGGGATCAACGTCGGCATCATCGCGCTTTCGCAGTGCGGCCGGATCTGGCCGATCACGCCCGATTCATGGCGGTGGCTCTTCCAGATCGCGGGCCTGCCGGCCGTGCTCGGCGCGATCGTGCTCGTGGCGTTGCCCGAATCGCCGCAGTGGCTCGCCCGTCGTGGCGGCGGGGCCAAGGGCACGGCGACTGCACGGCCGGCCCTCTTCGGCCCCGGGCTCAGTCGCACCACGCTGGCCGCGATCCTCATCGCCAGCATCCCGATGGTGGGCGCCTGGTCGGCGAGCAAGTGGATGATCCCCTGGGCAGATGCCGTCGCCGGGGCGACCGACACGACCTACAAGGCGGTCACGCAGGGCTGGTGGGCGGCGGGGTCGCTCGTGGGCAGTTTCCTGGGCGCGTTGCTCGCCGGCTGGTTGGGCCCGCGCACGAGCTACCTCGCGATCAGCCTCGGGGCGACGGCGGCGACGCTCGCGATGTTCAACCTCACGGCGCCGCTCGAACCGGGATTTCATCCGATCGTCTGCGCCCAGGGCCTGGTCTCGACGCTCTTCTTCGGCTGGCTGGCGGTCTACCTGCCGGCGGTCTTTCCCGTCGCGGTGCGGGCGGCAGGGAGCGGCCTGGCCTACAACGCCGGCCGGTTTGTCACGGCGGCGGGAGTGCTCGCGGCGGGCTCGCTCTTCACGGCCCTGGGCGGCGACTATTCCCGCGTGGGCTCGCTCTGCAGCCTCGTCTATGCCCTGGGCTTCATCGCCATCTGGCTCATTCCGTCCGGGAGGAATTGGACCGAGCCTGAGTGATGGCCATACCCTTTACAGACGGTCATCGTGCGCCGAAGACCGCTGGCCCAAGTTTCGAGCCTCCGGGGATGGTCTGCCTGCGGCACGACGGAGTCGCCGCAGCCCGGCCCAGGCACGGCTGGAATCCATCCGCCAATCAGACGAAGATTGTGCCATGACCACCGGCATGCGGCTGTTTCTGGCGGTCGATCCTCCGGCCGAAACAGTGGCCCAGGCCCGTCGCATCATCGCGAGGCTCACGCGGGCGGGCATCGACGCGACGTGGGTCGATCCCGGCTCGCTGCACCTGACGCTCCATTTCCTGGGCAACGACGTCGCTCCGTCACAGGTCCCCGCCATCGCGAGCGCGGTCGATCATGTATGCGAACAGACGATGTCTTTCGACGTCGTGTTTGGCGGCCTGGGGACTTTTCCAGACACGCGGAATCCGCGGATCATCTGGCTGGGCGTCCTGCAGGGGGCTGAGTCACTAGCGCGGTTGCAGGCTTCGCTCTGCGCGGCGATTGGACCGCTGGGCTTCCCGGCCGAGGCACGCGGCTTTCATCCGCATCTCACGCTCGGCCGCCTGCGGCCGACAGGGCGGCGGCGTGATCGGCCGGCGGGGCAGGGGATCGCAGCCGAGGCGGCCCGGCTCAGCGACGAGGCGAAGGGCACACTCCCAGTCCGCGAAGTCGTGCTCTATGCGAGCAGGCTCGAGCCCGCGGGGCCGTGTCACACCCGGCTGCACGCGGCACGGCTGGGAACCCCGTCAGCCGCTCCCGGCACCGTCAAAGCGGA
>JBJTSM010000842.1:0-5475 GCA_046076685.1 Planctomycetia bacterium
TCGAGAAGTTCATCGGCGATGCGATTCTGGCCGTCTGGGGCGCGCCCTTCGGCCACCCCGACGACGCCGACCGCGCGGTGCGGGCCGCCATCGAGATGCAGCAGGGTGTCGCGCCGCTGAACGACCGGCTGATCGCGGCCGGGCACCGGCCGATCGCCATCCACATCGGGCTCTGCTCGGGGCCCGTCGCCGCCGGCTACATCGGCACCGAGTCCTACGTGCAGTACGCGGCGATCGGCGACACGACCAACGTGGCGAGCCGGATCTGTTCGGTCGCCGGCGCCGGCGAAATCCTGGTCGCGGAATCGACGCGGCTCCTGCTCACGCGGCCCGGGATCGTGCTCGAACCCGTCCCGCCGGTGGCGGTGAAGGGGAAGGCCGAACCCCTCGTGCTGCATCGCGTCTGCCTGCCGCCGGCCGCGTGACCCGGGGGGGATCGGTCGTGCTTTCCCGATGGCTCCATCCACTCTGACGATCCGTGCGGGTGCGACGCAATCATCTCCAGGAAATCTTCGATGTCTTGACATTGTCTGGCGTTTAAGGCTAGCCTGTCCAGTGGCGTAAGGAACGTGTCGCTCGTTACCCGGAGGCGTCACATGGCATCGACTCCTGTCCGCTCCGAGAAGATCGATCTTCGCGTCAGCCCGGAGGCCAAACGCACCTTGCAGGCAGCCGCGGCGGCCCAAGATCGCAGCCTTTCAGAGTTCGTCGTCGAAAGCGCACTGGGGCGGGCTGCAGAAACGCTGCCCGACCGGCAGTGGTTCGGCCTCGATGAGGGCCGCTGGAAGGCGTTCCTTGCGGCCCTCGAGAAACCCGTCACGTCCAGGCCGCGGCTTCGAAAACTGCTTCGTTCCGGCGGCCCGTTCGATTCCGGGTCGTGATGGCAGCGCACCTGCGAATCGAGCCGCTTGCCCGCACGCACGCGATCGAGGATTTCGACTGCGGGCGGGAGCCGCTCAACAGGTTTCTCATCCGGCACGCCCTGCAGAGCCAGCAGGCCGACGCGTCCCGCACGTACGTCGCAGTCGAGGGCGACCGTGTGGTCGGCTATTTCACGCTCGTGTTCGGGGAAGTTGCGCGGGTCGCGGCTCCGCCGCGGGTCGGCAGGGGGCTCTCGCGGCATCCGATCCCCATCATGGTCCTGGCGCGACTCGCCGTCGTCGTGGACAGGCAAGGATGCGGCCTCGGGGCCGGTCTGCTCAAGGATGCGATTCTGCGAACGCTTCAGGCGGCCGACATCGCGGGGCTTCGGGCCTTTGTCGTCCATGCGAAGGACGAGGTCTCGCGGCAGTTCTACGAGCGGTTCGATTTTCTCGCCTCGCCGACCGACCCGCTGCACCTGTTCCTGCTCATGAAAGATCTGAGACTCATCGTCGGTACGCGATCCTGACCTCGAACGCCCCGGGGCGTGAGGCCATGCCGATCGCGTGATGGTGCGTGTGCGGCGCCGCGAAACCCCGATCAACTCCTTGCGAAAGCAACGCAAGAAGACCTATTCTCCCGCGGTCGTCTCCTCAGCCGATTCCACCCTTCTCGGTGCCGCCGATGTCGACCGCCGCCACGCTCCGGACGCTCCTCCGCCGCCCGGGCCTCGTGCGGGCCCTTGCTCCGCACGATGCGTTTACCGCGCGGATCCTGGAACAGTCGGGTATCGAGCTTTTGTTTCTCGGCGGCTTCGGCGCGGCGGCCAGCCGGCTCGGGCTGCCCGACCTGGGGCTGCTCGCCCCCGGCGAGATGGCCGAGTGCATCCGCGGCATCGCCGACCGGGTGTCGATCCCGCTCGTCGCCGACGGTGACACCGGCCACGGCGACGCGGCGAGCGTCGCCTGGACGATTCGTGCGTTCGATGCGGCGGGGGCCGCCGGGGTGCTGCTCGAGGATCAGCCCGAGCCGAAGCGGTGCGGCCACTTCGCCGGCAAGCAGGTCGTGCCGGTCGCCACGATGCTCGACCGGCTGCGGGCCGCACTCGACGCCCGGCGGAATCCCGACTTCGTGATCATCGCCCGCACCGATGCGGTCGCCGTCGAGGGACTCGACGCGGCGATCGACCGCATGCACCGCTATGCCGAGGCGGGGGCCGACATGGGCTTCGTGGAGGCGCCGCGGTCGGTCGCGGACCTGGCGCGGATCGCCCGCGAACTGCCTCTGCCGCAGCTGGCGAACATGCTGCCCGGCGGCATCACGCCCATCGTGCCGCTCGATGAACTGGAGCGAATGGGGTTCAAGGTGGCGGTCGATCCCACCTCGACTCTGGCTCTCACCGGATGTGCCGTGCGGCAGCTGGCCGCGGCCTGGCGCAGCGCGGGCTCCGTGGCCGGGCTCGAGGACCGGATGCTGTCGTTTGCCGCGTTGAAGGAGGCCGTCGGGGTTGATTCGCTCCTGGCCGGGGACGAGCCGAGACACGCCTGGCGGCGCCCGGAGGCGGTCGTGCACGTGCAACTGCTCCTCGACTCCTTCGCCCGGTTCGTCGGCCGGGAGCTCGTGCCGCGTGACGCACCACCGCTCGAGCAGGCCCGGCGGGTGTTCGAAGCGCCGTTCGTCGTCGTGTCGCACGGCACCGAGGCCGACCCGGTGCTCAACTACGGCAACCGCACGGCGCTCGGCCTCTGGGAGATGACCTGGGCGGCGCTCACGCGCACGCCGTCGCGGTTGACGGCCGAGCCCCTGCATCGCGACGAGCGGGCCCGACTGCTCGAGCGGACGCGGACCGTCGGCTTCGTCGACGACTACGCGGGCATCCGGGTGTCGAGTGCGGGGCGGCGGTTCCGGATCGAGCAGGCGATCGTCTGGAACCTCGTCGATGCGTCGGGCACGCTCCGCGGCCAGGCCGCCACGTTCGACCGCTGGACGCCACTGGCCGGGGGCTGATGGCCGGCGCGGAAGGGCCGGCAATATGCGTCACGTGGGCTGACGCGCCCTCGGGGTGGAACATGGGGCGGATCGTGATGGCCTTGCCCCCGAGAATCCGCGTCGTTATCTCCCGCCGACGCTCCCGGAATGGGGATTGCGACCGCATCCGCATGGACGTCGACCATGTCACCGTCGAATCGCCGCCGCAAGGCCTTGCATCCGCCCCTGCAGCTCGAGTGCATGGAGCAGCGGCTGCCGCTGGCCGGCAACGTCCTGGCGGAGCTCACGGGTTCTGCGCTGCGTCTCACCGGTGACAGTCTGGCAAACGATGTCCTCGTAGCATCGGCGGCCGGCGGCAGGATCGCCGTCATCGGCATCGCCACGACCATCAACGGCGGGCCGGCCGCCTTCGTGACGAGCGGGCCCGTCACGACCATCGTCGCCAACCTCAACGGCGGTGATGACGCCGTGGGCTTCGGCAACAAGGCAGCGGATTACGCAGGCCAGAGGCAGTTCACCATGCTGGCCACCGGGCCGTCATCGGCGTGGTTCGGAGAACAGGAGCCCCCCATACCTTTCGATGTTGTGGCCCTTCAGGTGATGATCGACGAGGCCGTCGGCGGCGTCACGACGTTTTCGATTCCCGGCAGCCTGACCGTGACGACGCGCCATGGGAACGACGCGGTCGGAATCAGTGGCGACCTCGGTGGCTCGGTCGTCGTGAATCTCGGCTCGGCGGAATTCGGCAACGGGATCGTGATCGGAAGCGAGTTTTCAAGCAGTCGCGTCGGTGGAGGCGTGACCGTGAACGGCGGCGCCTCGAACGATCTCGTCGCGATCGGCAACGTGTCGGTCGCCGGCACGGTCGCGGCGGCGCTGGGCGACGGCATGAACTTTATGGTCGTGGGCGGTGAGGCCGACACCCCCGCGAACATCGGTGCGATCTCCTACGCGGGCGGCGCCGGCATGGACATCATCGGGCTCTTTGGGGACGTGACCGTGCGGAACGACGTCCGCATCTCCACGGGAGCGCGGGGCGAGGACTCGGTCGGCTTTTACACGTCAGACGCCGGCGGCACCGTGAAGGTGCGTGGCAACGTGTTCGTCAACACCGGCACCGGCAGCGACGGCGACACGGTAAGCCTCGTCGGTGAGTTGTGGGGAAATGTGTCGGTGACGACGGGCGGCGGGCCGGATGCGGTGAGCGTGTCTTCAGCCATCGGCTGGGTGTCGTCCGACGGGGGTGATCCGCTCCCGACGTTCGAGGTAGCCGGGCCGTCATCGATCGGCCGCAATCTGACCGTGAGCACCGGAGCGGGGAGAGACGTGATTTCGATCGGCGCTTCCACCGTCGGTCGCGACTGCACGATCGACGCCGGGGCGGGGAATGACCGCGTTCGCATCGCCGACGTGCAGGTGCGACGCAACCTGTTCGTCCGCCTCGGTGCGGGCGACGACGCGCTGGAGATCACGAACCTGCGGGCGCTCGCCGCCTTCTGGAACGGCGGCTACGGCACCAACTCGATGCCGACGAACACCGCGCGGCGCAAGCCGTCAACCGCTGCCTGAGACGGGACTCCGTCTCAGGCCGGAAAAGAGCTGCGTCCCAATTGTGTTCCCGTGAAATTCTTGCGGACGTGCCGTTGATGGAGCTACCCTTGTCGAGTGGGTACCGACCGTGGTACGGATCGCTCGCAGCGGGATGTGGTAGGCAGATCGAGCCGAATGACTGCGGGTGGGCGACGCCACACCGGCGGAGCTTCCCGCACACCCTGGCGTCTTTCATCGGTGGTTCCGCCGTGTCGCCTGCCGGCCTCGATGTTCTCCATGTCGCCTCGGGCGCAGAAGTCGGCTACGCGCTGCCGATGGCCGTGGCGATCGGGTCTGTCGCAGCCCATCTGGCACCGGATCGGAGGGCCGTCTTCCACCTGCTGGATGCCGGCCTCGGATCGGAACTGCGCGAGCGTGTGGTGACCGGACTCGACCCTGCCCGCTTCACGGTCGAGTGGGTAACACCCGACCGGAGCGGTTATGTCGGTTTGCCGTTGTGGGGACGGATGAGCGTCGCCACGTACGACAAGCTTTCGCTGGCAGACGTGCTCGACCCTGGAGTGAAGCGAATCCTCTGGATCGATGCCGACACACTTGTCCGGACGGATGTGTCGGTGCTCTGGGACCAGTCGATGTCAGGTGCGGCTGCGCTGGCGGCTCCGGATGAGCTTGTGCCGCAGGTGGGGGCGGCGTTCGGGGTTGCGGGCTGGCTTGGGCTGGGGCTTGATCCGGGACTTCCCTACTTCAACGCGGTCGTGCTGCTGGCCGACCTGGACCTTTGGCGGAAAGCATCGGTGAGGAAGGAGGCACTGGAGTACCTCCATCGGCACGCCCGGCAGACCTACTTCTGGGACCAGGAGGGGCTGAATGCCGCGTTGGCCGGACGTTGGGCGGCTTTGGGGCGCCGTTGGAATTGCAGCCCCGTCGAAGCCGCCGGTGTCGAGCCGTCGCTGCTCCACTTCCACGGCAACCTGAAGCCATGGCGGCGGCTGGGAGATTCGCGATGGCACAGGGAGTATTACGCGGCGTTGGAACGCACGGCATGGAAGGGATGGCGGCCGGGAGTTTCCGTGG
>JBJTSM010000843.1:0-2371 GCA_046076685.1 Planctomycetia bacterium
TAAATGCCGGGAGCTGACAGTTCGCTCCCGCGACCCCTTCTCTACGCAGCCACGACGAAATTGATCGCCGCACCGGCTGCGCTTGGACGCCCTCCCCGCCCCCCACCGCCAGCCCCCCGATTTCGTGGGCGGCGACCGGGCTGACCGCCGATTTCCGGCCGTGGCATCCACACCCGGGCTTTGACCCGATTCGTGTGGCAAGCTTATATGAAGGTCTCGTGAAGATTCCCCGCCGGCCCCGGGCCGGCGGCACGGCCCCGCGACGCAGTCCCGATCTCCCCATGGCACACATCACGCTCCGCGTTCTGCACGGTGCCGACCGGGGCCGCGTCTTCCACGAACTGTCCACCCCCGTCACGATCGGGCGCGAAGAGGGCAACACCATCCAGCTGAACGACGAGCGGATCAGCCGCTACCACCTCAAGCTGCAGGAGGACAAGGACAAGATCGTCCTTACGGATCTCGAGAGCACCAACGGCACGAAGGTGAACGGTGAGGACATCCAGGTGCGGATCATCCGCGACGGCGACATGATCGCCGTGGGACGGTCGCTCCTGCTCGTGGGCTCCCACAGCGACATCGATCGCCGCATCGCCGAGATCGCCGCCAAGATGCCCGCCGCCCAGGAGGGCCATGCCAAGCAGTTGCGGCAGCGGCTGGAGCGGATCGCCACGCACAAGTCGGACGTGATCGAGGACATCGCCGAGGTCCGCTCGCCGCTGCTGCCCGGCGGACCGCCACCCCTGCCCGGAGCACTCGGCCCCGCCCAGACGGCGGAACTGGCCGAGCTGCTCGACTACGTGCAGGGCGTGCTCCGCGAGGCGACGGAGGGGGCGGTGATGCGGCCCGGCAACGAAACGGTCGAGCTCGACTTCGCCCACTGGCAGGTGATGCTCGAACTGCAGGCCCGGCTGGCCGAACTGCTGCGGAGCATCGGCGAGCCGTCCTGAGCCGTCTTCACGCCGGGCTCGGGCATCGACGGTGATTCAACCATATCCCGTCGCTCGCGCTCAGGGCTTGTATGACCCTCCACATACAAGCCCCCGGCGCAAGCCGGGGGATTTCGCCGCGGCGGCACGGCCCGTTCGCCGTCCGGTACAATGCCGCCTCCCTCCGGAGCGAGCACACGGATGAGCACGCCTTCTTTCGTCCACCTCCACTGCCACAGCCACTACAGCCTGCTCGACGGCGCCAGCCCCATCGACCGGCTGGTCGATCGCGCCGTCGAACTCGGCATGAACGCGCTGGCGATCACCGACCACGGCAACCTCCACGGGGCGCTCGAGTTCTACCAGGCGGCCAAGGCCGCGAAGATCAACCCGATCATCGGCTACGAGGCCTACATCGCGCCGGGCAGCCGGTTCCAGAAGGACGCCGGCAACCAGAAGGACGCCAGCTACCACCTCACCCTCCTGGCCCGCGACCGGACCGGCTTCGACAACCTCCTGCAGCTGGCGACGAAGGCCTACCTCGAAGGCTTCTACTTCAAGCCCCGGATCGACCGCGAGCTGCTCGAGCAATACGGCGAGGGGATCATCTGCCTCTCCGGCTGCCTGTCGAGCGAGTTCAGCCGGGCGCTCATCGGCACTTCCCGCGAGCAGCAGGAATCGCTCGCCCAGGCCCGCGAGATCGCCGGCTGGTTCCAGAAGCGGTTCGGCGACCGGTATTTCATCGAGATCCAGGACAACGGGCTCGACGTGCAGCGGCAGGTGACCGACGTGGCCCTCGAGCTCTCCCGCGAACTCGGCATCCCTCCGGTGGCCACCTGCGACTGCCACTACGTGAACCGCGAAGACGCCGAGGCCCAGGACATCCTGCTGTGCGTCAACACCGGCCGCTTCCGCAGCGACGCATCCCGCATGCGGATGGACTCGAGCGAGTTCTACCTCAAGAGCCCGGCCGAGATGCACGCGGCCTTCACCGACCTCGACCGCGACTTCGTCGCGGCGGCCGTGAACCGCAGCCAGGAGATCGCCAACTCCGTCTCGATCGAGCTCGACCTCGGCAAGCGGCACTTTCCGGGCTTCGACGTGCCCGGCGGGCTCACCGCCGCCGATGAACTCCGACGGCTCTGCCTCGAAGGCCTCCGCGCCCGCTACGAAAACGTGCCCAAGCGCTGGGCGGAGGGGCCGGCGGAGGGCGGCCAGCGGGAACTGCACTCCCAGGTGATGGAGAGGCTCGAGCGGGAGCTGGGTGTGATCAACACCCTCGGCTTCGCCAGCTACTTCCTGATCGTGTGGGACTTCGTCCGCCATGCCCGCGACCAGGGGATTCCCGCGGCGGCGAGAGGATCGGGCGTGGGGGCGCTCGTCGCCTACTCGCTCTACCTGTCGCACGTCTGCCCACTTGAATACGACCTGCTCTTCGAGCG
>JBJTSM010000844.1:0-3361 GCA_046076685.1 Planctomycetia bacterium
CCGTCGGGATCGGTGCTCACGACGTAGCCGCCGGGGGCGAGGATGCCGACGGCGTGGCCGTTTGCATCCCACATCCGCGGGAGGATCAGGTCTTCGTCCAAGTTGGCCGGCAGCCGGCTCGACGCCTCCGGCGGCAGCTCCACCCGTCGCTGCGTGGAGCGGATGCCTGCGAGCGTCTGCGGCTCGGAGAGATTCTTCACCGCGAAGGGGGGCTTCGTGTGGTTGCCGCAGATGATGAAGAGTTTTTTTCCGTCGGGCGAGAGCCGGATCGCGTGCGGGCCGTGCTCACCGCCGCCGTCGAAGCCGCGGAGCTTCTCGACCTTGTCGAGCGTGTCGTCGCCGTCGGAGTCGGTGACGCGGTAGAGCCCGCTGCCCGTGCCGCCGTTGCAGACGACGTAGAGGCTGTCGAAGGCCCACAGCAGCCCCTGGGCGCCGGTGATCGGGGCCGGAATCTTCTCGACGATGGTCGATCCCGATCCGTCGAGCGGCGCGGGGGAGATCCTGACGAGTCCCTTGTCCCGCTGGTCGCTGGCGAAGAGCCGCCCCTCGGGATCGGTCGCGAGGCAGACCCAGGAACCGAGTTCCTCCTTGGGCACGACGAAGAGCCGCTCCACCTGGAAGCCCGCGGGCACGGTGAAGGGTTCGCCGGCGGGTTTGGGTGCGGCTGATCCAGCAGCCGCATCAGCTGCGGCGTCGCCGGCGACCGGCATCTTTTCGGCGGGCTGCTCCCACATCGTCTGAGCCGCCGCCGGAGCAACGGCGGTTTGTTCTGCCGCAGGCGACACGCAGACGGGGAGCGCCACGAGCAGCGCCGGTACCGACCGCGCGAATCGACGGGAGAAGCAGGCAACGAACGGCAGTTGCTGACACATGGTCATCCTCCGGTGCGGGCAATCGTGGCTTGCGACCGAGCCCCAAGCATACCCTCCCCGACCGCGGCCGTGACCGTTTGGATCCCCGCACCGCACGGTACACTGTGGGGCCTCGGGATCTCCGGCGGCCAATGAGGAACAGAACCATGACGATGAACGGTCGAGCGGTGGTGGGCATGCGGGTCGTGTGGACGGCGGTCGCCGCCCTCTCGGCTGTTCCCGTGTGCGCCGACAACTGGCCCAACTGGCGCGGCCCCGCGCTCGATGGCGTGGCCGCCGGCCGCGGCTACGTCTCCTCCTGGAGCCCGACCGAACACGTGCTCTGGCGGGTGAAGCTGCCGGGGCTCGGCGCGAGCACGCCGGCGGTCTGGGGGGATTCCATCGTCGTCACCTGCGCGATCGACGGAAAGGACGCCGCGGTCTGCCTCGATCGCTCGGGCAGGGAGATCTGGCGGCGGGAGCTCGGCGTGGAAAAGCCCGGCAAGCACAAGAAGGCGACGGGCTCGAATCCCTCGCCGGTCACGGATGGCCGGCACGTCTGGGTCTATTACAAGAGCGGCGAGCTGGCGGCCCTGAACCTCGCCGACGGCACGATCGCGTGGCGGACGAACCTCCAGGAACAGTTTGGTGAGGACACGCTCTGGTGGGATCTCGGCACGTCGCCGGTGTTGTCGAAGCAGGCCGTGATCGTCGCCGTGATGCAGACGGGCCCGAGCTACCTCGCGGCCTTCGACCGCACGACCGGCGAATTGCTCTGGAAGCAGGACCGCATGCTCGACGCCCCCGAGGAGGCGGCGCAGAGCTATTCCACGCCGGTGGTGGCCGCGGGCGACCCGGCCAAGGGAGAGCCCGACGAGGTCGTCTTCGTGCTGGGCGCCGACCACGTGACGGCGCACGACGCGGCCACGGGGAGAGAACTCTGGCGGGTTGGCGGTCTCAACCCGACGCACCACAAGTATTTCCGTTCGATCGCCTCGCCGGTGGTGGCCGGCGACCTCGTCATCGCGCCGTATGCACGGGGCGAGACGATCACCGCGATCCGCCGCGGTGGCTCAGGCGACGTGACGGCCTCACATGTCGCCTGGACACGCGGCGATCTCGGCGCCGACGTGCCCACGCCGGCCGTCAAGGACGGGCGGGTGCTCGTCTGCACCGACAAGGGCCGGGTGGAGTGCCTCGACGCCGCCACCGGCAAGACGCTCGCCAAGACCGAGCTGGCGAAGAATCGCAACGCCTACAGCGCCTCGCCCGTGATCGTCGACGGCCGGGTGATTCTCGTCCGCGAGGATGGCCAAGCGAGCGTGCTCGAGTGGCCGGCCGCCGCCGGCGCGGCCGCCTTCAAGATGCTCGGCGAGGGCGGGGTCGACGAGATGACCGTGGCCACGCCGGCCTGCGTCGACGGCCGGATCTTCCTGCGGACCCACGACTCCCTCTGGTGCCTCGGAGAAAAACCATGATCGCGATGCTTTTTCATGTGCGTCGGCGGATGTGGCTGGTGGTGGCGGCGCTGGTGTTCGTGCCGCCGGTATCCCAGCCTTCAGCCCCGGCCGCCGACACGCGGCAGCCCGCGCGGGCCGACCGAGAGCCCGCCGCCGCGCGGCTTCTGGCCGTGACGGTCACCAACGGCTTCAGGCACAGTTCGATCAACACGGCGGAAGGCGTGCTCGAAGAGCTCGGTCGCTCGAGCGGCCTCTACCACCTCGATTACCTGCGGATGCCGGCCGGGCGGCCGGCGCAGCCGCCGGCCCCCAAACGCGCCCCGGGAACCAGCGACGACGACTGGAAGAAGCAGGAAGAGGCCTTCAAGGCCGCGCAGGAGACCTTTCGGGCGGCCGACGCCGTCTGGCAGCAGGGTCTCAAAGTGCAGTTCGCGAAGGCGTTTGCTCCCGAGGCGCTCGCCCACTTCGACGGCGTGATCTTCGCCAGCACGACGGGCGAACTGCCGCTGCCCGACGTCGCCGGGTTCCTCGCGTGGATCAGGTCGGGCAAGGCCTTCATCGGGTTCCATGCCGCCAGCGACACGCTCAAGAGTTCCGACGCCTACTGCGAGATGATCGGCGGCCACTTTGCCGGCCACCCCTGGAACGGCAGCGGCCAGCACGCCTTCGTCGTCCACGAGCCGGGGCATCGGCTCACGGCCATGCTGCCGCCGCGGTTCCGCTGGCAGGACGAGATCTACCAGTACGACCCGCGGTACAAGCCGGAGAACCTCCGCGTGCTCGTGAGCCTCGACATGCAGGCCAGCTGGCCGCAGGAGCCCTGGCACGTGCCGGTGTCGTGGGTCCGCCACTACGGCACGGGCCGCGTCTTCTACACGAACTTCGGCCACAACGAGGCGACCTGGCGGGAGCCCCGGCTGCAAAAGCACATGGAGGAGGGGATGGCCTGGGCGCTGGGCCGGTTTGAGGCGCCGGCCGAGCCGAATCCAAGTGTGCAGGCCGCCGAGTACCTTCGCAGCGTGATCGCTGCGGCCGCCGCGCCCACGGGGA